>CAYJSR010000007.1:0-20293 GCA_964373095.1 Candidatus Woesearchaeota archaeon | reverse complement strand
CAATACAGCCAGATGATAAACCAGATGATGGCCCAGATGATGGCCCAGATGATGGCCCAGATGATGGCAATGGCAATGGTAATGGTGGTGGTAACGGTGGGAATATATTTGTTCCAAACTTTGCACCTATTGCATTAATATTAACACCTGCAAATGGTGCACAATTCAATGTTAATTATATTATCAGTTTTACTTCATTTGCTACTGATTTAAATGGAGATTTATTAACTTATAATTGGAGTTTTGGAGATGGAGTAAACTCAAATTTAAAAAATCCAACTCATGCTTATTCAAATACTGGGACTTATAATGTTAATTTAGGTGTAAGTGATGGTCAAATTATATCTAATGTTGGAATAACTTTAGTTATTTTACCCGCCCTACCTGGAAATCTAGCACCTACTGCTATTATTGATGCATCACCTCTAACTGCTAATATTGGACAACCTATTGCATTTAGTGGCTCTAGAAGTCAAGATCCTGATGGAATAATTACACAATATAGTTGGGATTTTGGAGATGGAGAAACTGGTGTTGGAGTAAATCAAGCCCATAGCTTTATTACTCCTGGAATACATACTGTTACTTTAACTGTTTTTGATAATTTATTTGCTACGGGAAGAACTAGTGTTAATATTAATGTAAGGGCAGTAGCACAAAATAATCCACCTATTGCTAGGGCTGGCCAAGATAAAGTTGTTAATATAAATCAAATAGTTAATTTTGATGGCTCTGCAAGTACTGATAGTGATGGTATAATTGTTAATTATAATTGGAATTTTGGAGATGGCTCAAATGGAATTGGTTCAAATCTAAATCATGTTTATAATGCTGTTGGTAATTATGTTGCTACTCTAACCATTGTTGACAATGATGGAGCTATTGATAGTGATCTTGTTTTGGTTACTGTTCAACAAGGGCCTGTAGGTAATCAAAATCCTGTTGCTGTAATAAATTCAGATTTTAATCATGCTTATTTAGGATATCCGATTCAATTTAGTGGTTCTCAAAGTACTGATAGTGATGGAAATATAACAAATTATAATTGGGATTTTGGAGATGGCAGCACTGGTCAAGGAGTTAATGTTAGTCATATTTACTTAACTGAAGAAAATTATACTGTTACTTTAACAGTTATTGATAATGATGGATTAATAGATAGTGATAGTGTTTTAATTGAAGCTTTAAGATTTAATAGAACTGTTAATCCTACTAATCGAACTGATGAAAATATTTTTAAAACAAGAGATTTTAGAATAGGTAGAATTACTCCATTAAATTATAAACCATTTTACAATAAAGGAGAAAGTATATTTTTATTTATAAAATTAACAAATGAAGGTGATTTTGATGAAGATGTTGATTTAAAATTATCAATACCAGAATACAATTATGTTTATGTTATAAATAATATTAATTTGGAATTAAGTCAAGTTAAATGGTTGATGTTACCTATAAATATTCCAGCAAGCAGTACATCAGGCGTTCATATTGCAAGATTACAAATGACACCAGATGGCGAGGATACTGGAGCAATGGGTTTTTGGCAATTTAATGTTGCTTAACTATAATATAGTAGTTACTACCAAAAGATTTATAAATAAGTAACAACTTTCAAATGACAACAAAACAGAGGGGCGATATAGTGGAGGAAAATTTAAGATGAAACAATTTAAATTATTTGCATTCGTTATGTTGGCTTTAGTTATGATCACAGCAAGTGTTTTCGCTGCTGTACCATTTGTAAATGATCCTACAGCTTTTGTTAATGTTGATAAAGTAGAAATTAATAATCAAGTTGCAAATATATTTGCACCAGTTGGTTCACAATTACCAATTGAATTACAAAGAGAAAATGAATTTGTGGTTGCAGTTTGGTTTACAGGTAATGTAAACGGTAATTGTAGAGTTGGAAGAGATAATAATCCTTGTTATACTACTAGGGTAAGAGCAGAAATTGATGGTCACGAAATAGAAGTTAGAGATACTAGTGACTCATTTAAAGTTGAACCTAGTCTTCAATATAGAAAAGTATTAAGATTTGTATTACCAGAAGATATGCCTGCTGGTAGAGATTCAACATTAAGAATTGAAATTTCTGATGATACTGAATTTGTTGTTATTCCAGTTACAGTAAGAGTTAATGAATTAAGACATAGATTAAATGTATTTGATGTAATATTCAATCCTACAAACAATGTTCAAGCAGGGCAACCTTTATTCACTACAGTAAGATTAGAGAATCTTGGTGATAATAGCGAAAGTAGCGTAAAGGTTACTGTAGCTGTTCCTGCTCTAGGAATACAAACAAGTGAATATGTTGATAGATTATTAAATTCAAGAGATCAGAATAATAATTTAGATAGTTCATCTAAAGATTCAGCAACATCTAATGATTTAATGTTGATGATCCCTAACAATGTAAGAGAAGGAGAATATCAAGTTATTATAACTTTAGAATATAATAGAGGCAGAGCGCAAGAACAAAAAACATTCAATATGTATGTTAAAGGTGCTGCTCAAGCTCAACAAAATTTACAACCCAATGTTTTAGTAAATGTAGACAGTCAAACTCAAAGAGTTGAATCTGGAAAGGGTGCTGTTTATAGATTTAGTCTAGCTAACTTAGGACAGCAAACTGCAAGTTATAGTTTACAAGTTTTAGGTGTAAATGATTGGGCTGATGTAAGAGTTGATCCTTCAACTTTAGTAGTTCAATCTGATGGAACATTAGAAGCTTATGTTTACATAGCACCAAAGGAAGGTGTGAGTGGAATAAAAACATTTACTGTTAATGTATTAACAGCTAATAACGCTCAAGTATCACAAAAGAATTTGAGTTTAGAAGTTGTTGCTGCTAATAAACCTGATGCAGATGTTAAGACAATATTTACTTGGATATTTGTAGTATTATTAATATTACTTGTATTACTTGTGATTGTTGTTTTAGTTAAAAAGTTAGCTTCAAAAAACACTGAAAAAAGTGTTGAAGGCCAGACTTATTACTAAAAACTTATAAACAACTGCGAAATTTGGTTATCACAATGAATATACAAAAACTTATTTTAATTTTTTTTATTAACTTTATTCTAGTTTTATCTTTTGTTAATGCAGTTCAGATTATTCCTCAAAGTTTAAGTGGAGATTTGTGTCCTAGAGAAACAGGGATATTTAGTCATACAATTAAAAATGATAATATTAATACAAGAGAATATAGTATTAATTTAAGAGGTAATGCTGCAGTTTGGTCTACTAGTGTTCCTAGCGGTGTTCTTTTAGCACCTGGTGAACAAAAAACAATTTATACTTATGTTACTCCTTCACAATCAGCTGATCCTGGAAATTATAATTTAGAAATAGATGTTAATTCACCTACAGATTCAAAAACTCTAACTCATACTTTAAAAATTAAAAATTGTTATGCTGTGGGTGTTACAGCTACACCTGGAACTTCTTCTGTATGTCCTAGTGAGCCTACTAAATATGATGTTGCTATAACTAATAATGGGGAATATAGGGAAAATATTCATTTATCTTTATCTGGAGAAGTTGCTTCAAAGATAACATTAAGTGATAATACAATTATATTAAATAAGGGTGAGACTAAAAAGGTGTTATTATTTGCAAGTTCTCCTAGTGATTCTGGAGATTATAGTTTTACTTTGGTAGTTGAATCTGAAAGTGGTAGAATTCGTGAGTCCTTACCTATATTTTTAAATGTAAAGGCATGTTATGATTTTGCATTTACTGTTGGTGGAAACAATACTTACAGTACTTGTGATAGAAGTTATGTTATCGTACCTTTAAACTTAAAAAATCAAGGAACTACTTTAAATAATTATAAAGTTGAAGTTGATGGACCAATCTGGGCAAAACTTGAAAAAGATTCTTTTATTTTAAAAGATAATGAAGCTAGATCATTTAACTTAATGCTTGCTCCAGGATATGGCACTGCAGGCGAATATGGTGTAAGAGTTACTGTTATACCTGAAAAAGGAAATAGAAAGGCAATAGCTGATTTTGGAATTACTGTTAGAAAATGTAATTCTGTTAGTGTTTCTTTATTAGAGGATAGAGCTGATGCATGTAAGAATGGAAATAATACTTACAAAGCAGTAATTCTTAATGATGGTGAATTAAAAAAAAGCTATAAATTACAAATAGATGCTCCTGAATGGGTTAAACTAAATGATAATGATGCTTTTGTTACATTAGAGCCTAGACAATATAAAAACTTTACAATATCTGCATTACCTACAAATAATGTAAAATCTGAGAATTATGCTGTGACTTTAATTGGTGCTGCAAATGATGAAAGTTCTGGTTTTGTTAAAAATGAAGATAAGATAATACTAAAAGTTAAAGAAGCAAGTGATTGTTTTAGAACTAATATAAATACACAATATGATAACTTAATTGTTTATTATGATTCAAGTACTGCTCTACCTATAGAAATCAGAAATGATGGTGTTAGAAAAGCTGACTTTGCTTTGTCTTTAAGTGGTAATGCTGCAACATTTACTAGATTAAATCCTAGTGTTGTGAGTGTTGAACCAGGAAAAAGCGAAATTGTTTATTTATATGTTGCGCCAAACACAAATGTGCAATTAGGAATCTATGATGCTAATCTGGTTTTAAATCTTAAAGATGGGCCAGTTTTAGCTACAAAAAATTTGAATATTGAAATTACTGATGTTAGAGGTAGAGTAACAAATCTAAATCAAAGTAATAATGTTACTGAAAATAATGCTACTCAAAAAACTTCTTTTTGGACTAGAATTAAGTCTTGGTTTGCTAGTGATGGTGTTAAAGAAAGTTTAGTAAATTTAACAAATACAACAATTAATGATACAAACTCTTCACAAGTTACACCTAAAAAAGCATTAAAATATCAAATTTTAGGATTAGTTCTCGGTATTTTAGTTATACTCTTAATATTAAAAATAGTTTTAGGCAGTCCTAAGGAAAAACTTAGTTCTAAGAAAAAAAATAAAGCTTCCAAAGAAGCAGAAGATGTGAAGAATAAAATTAATGAATAATCCTAAAATTTTAAACTCACAACCTTACTTACATTATCTTGCATAGAAACACCATAAATATATTCTGCTTCTGTTATTACACTATCATTGTGACTAATTACTAAGTATTGTGCTTTATTTGCATATTTTTCTATTAATTTAGATAATAATTCAGAATTTCTTTTATCTAATGCCGCATCTACTTCATCTAATAAATAAAATGGTGAAGGAGAATACTCTTGTATGGCAAATATAAATGCTAAAGCAGCCATTGTTTTTTCTCCCCCGGATAAACTTCTAATATCTAAGAATTTATTACCAATTACTCTTACTTGAATATCAATTCCAGCCTCGAATGGATTCTCTTCATTTTCTAAGTTTATCAGAACTTCCCCTTTAGTTGTTAATTGACTAAATATCTCTTTGAAAGTTTTTATTATTGCTGTATATGTTCTCATGAATATTTCTTTTTTCTTACTCTCTACTTCTGTCATCATTCTCAAGACATCGTCTTTCTCACATTTTAACATACTAACTTTATCTAAAACTTTTTCATATTCTTGTTGTATTTGTTCATATACTTCTAATGCTCTTAAGTTTACATTTCCAATGTTATTTAATGTTCTTTCATCTTCACGTATCTTTAATTTTAATTCATCTATCTGAATTCCTCTCTTTATCTTTGCATCTTGGAATGGTTCAAATTCTTTTTGTAATCCTTCCATTTCTGCAATTATTTTTGCTCTATCTATATTTAAATTATTTAATTTTTGTTCGTTACCCTTTGATTTTTCAGTTTCTCTTATTATTTCAGTTTCTATATGTTGAATCTTTTCATTTAATTTATTTCTTTTATTTATCATATCTTTAAAATTAGAATAAAATTTCTTTTCTTCTTGTTCTTTAGACTTCAATTCTTGTTCTCTGTTTTTTATAATTTCTTTAACACTATCCAACTCTTTTAAAAAATCTTCTAATTCCTTATCTTGTTGTTTTATTATCTTTTCAGTCTTTTCTCTTTCTGGTAATAACATTGATTCTATTTGGGTGTTTATGGTTTTTATCTCAGCATTAATATCTAGAATATTCTCTTTGATCTTTAATCTTGCTTCTTCAAGTTTGTCTAGATCTTTAGCTATATTAGGATCAGCTAATTTCTCTTTTATTTTTTGTTTTTTTATTTTGTTATTTTCTAAATATTTGTTTAATTCTTTTATACTTGTTTCTAAACAAATTAATTCTTTCTCATATTTCTTTTGTTCATCTGATAATTCTTTTCTACTATCTATAATGTTAGTATTACTATCAATATTTAGTGTCTTTTCTAATTTTATTATATCTGCTTCTAAATTTGCTCGTTCTTCCCTTAAACTATAAATTATAGATTCATTAGAAGTTTTTTTAGTTTCAATGTGATCTAACAATTCTCTTTGTTTTTGCATTTCTTCTTCTAATCTTTCTACATTTTCATTAGTTTCTTTCTCTTTGAAACCTAAGCCTGTTTTTTGTGTCCTATAACCACCAATCATTGCTCCAGAAGGTTCCATTAGATCTCCTTCTAAAGTAACCATCCTCACTTTTCCAATACCTATTCTACTACCAACTTCCATATTATCTATAATAACTGTAGAACCTAGAGAATAAGAAAAAACGTCTTTATATTTTGGTTCATATTGTACTATATCTAAGGCTAAGCCTTTAACACCTTTTTCATTTAATATTGATTTTATACTTAATTCTAATGGCCTTGCTTTAATCTTATTTAAAGGTAAAAATGTCGCTATACCCAGTTTATTGCTTTTCAGATGTTCAATACATTTTTGTGCAGTAATATCTGAATCTACAACAATACTATTTAATCTTGGGCCTGCTGTAACTTCTAAAGCTAAAGAATATTTATTTTCTACAGTACCTAAGCTGGATACTGTGCCATGAATGCCTTTTATTGTACTTTTTAAGTCTAATATCTTTCTTATTGCTAGATCTCCTAAACTTCTTTCTTGTATTCCTATTTGTCTAGATCTTTGTTTAGCTAGCTCATCTGTATTCCTAGATATTTCTTGTCTTAACCTATTTAATTGAAGGGAATAAGATGAATCTTCATTTATTGACTTGCTTAGTTTTTCAGCAATTTCTTTTACAACTTTCTTTTTATTCTTTAGGTCTTCTAATGATTTATCATTTCCTTTTAATTCTTGTAGTTTCTCATCTATAGAACCTAATTTGAATGTTATTTGATCATTATTTCTTATTATATTCTGCTTTTCATCATTTAATTTATTTATATCTAAAAATATCTTATCTATTGTTTTATCAATATCTTCTAGAGAATTATTAATATCTACATCTACACCATGCTTTTCTTTAAATGAATATATTTGTTTATTAGTTTCTTTTTCTTCAATATTTACTTGTCTAATCTTTTGTTCATTATTTTGTCTTTTTAATTTTAAATCTCTGATTTTTTCTTCTACCTCGCCTATATTACTATTTAATTGATCTTTTCTATTCTTAATTTTAGAGACTTCACTCTGACATACTTCTAATCTAGAACTTGCTTTTAGTATTACTATCTTTAGTTCTTCTATTTCTTTTCTTATGACTAATTGATCTTTCTCACCTTTAACTTCTACTTCATTACTTATTTTTGATATTTCTTCTTTGTTTGTTTGTATCTGGCTTTGTAAACCTTGTATTTCTTTATTTATACTTTCAATTTTATTTATTATATCTTTTTTTCTCTTTTCTATTTCATCAAACTTTTCAGTCTTTTCTTTTATTTGTAAATGAATTAATGTTGCTTTGAAATCTTTTAATGATTCTTGAAGTTCTTTATATTTTATTGCTTGATCTCTATCTTTTTTTAGTTCTCTTAGATTAGTTTCTCTCTCAGTCAAGATAATTTCTGCTTCATTTAATTTACCGTCTACTTTTTGCAACTCTCCTAAACATTTTTGTTTCTTCTCTTCATACATTGAAATGCCTGCAATCTCTTCTATGACTTGCCTTCTATCATTTGGTTTCATTTCTGCTAGAGAAACTATATCTCCTTGTAAGACAATATTGTGTCCATCTGGATCTATCTTTGCACCATTCAATAAATCTAAGATTTGTTGTCTTGTTCTTACTTCATCGTTTATTTTATAAATACTTGTACCATTTACTTTTACAATTCTTGTAATCTTAACTTCTTTATTTTGAATAGGAAATTTTCCTGAAGAATTATCAAATTCTATTGTTACCTCAGCTTCTTTTGCAGGAGTACCTTTTTTACCACCATTAAAAATTAAATTTGCTGATTTTTCAGCTCTCATCTCGTGAGCAGAAGACTTTCCCAGAACAAAACATACTGCATCGCTAATATTAGTATTATGAACTATTATATTATTTGCTAGGAAATTATGATCTCCTTCAACACAAAGGTCATAAACCCATTTCTCTTTAGTCTGCATCTCTTCTAATTCTTCAACTTCATCCCAGAATATATCTGAATTTGTAATAATATTTAGTTGTTGTAAATTTTCATTTTTAATTTCTTGTTTCATAAATAATTGTTGCGTTAATTCATTTAAGCCATTTCTTGATGGAAGGCATTGATTATATACATAAGCATCTAATTTTGGATATTGTTTTTTTAAATCTTTAATATTTAATTTTAATTCTTTTGATATATCTTTAACTAAAGAATTTACTTCTATTAAATCAACGTTTGGATTGCTTTTTTTATCAAGAATCATTTCTAATTTTGCCATTTTCTTTGGATGAACCAACTTAATATTATCATTAAATTTCCTGAAGTTTTCAACACCATAAATACTTATTACCCTATAAATCCCGGAAAATCCATTATTTGTTGCAACTTTTACTTTATATGATGAAGAGAACGTGATGCCTAATCTTAAGAGAATATTTTCAATAGCAAACACTAATTTCTTACTTTTTGTCGTAAGCTCTATTATTGAATCACCAACATATCCATCACCACTATATAATCCGTTTAAAAATGCAGATAATTCTTCATTACTACTATGGGTTAAAAATAAGTTAGTTAGTTCTTTATATTCTGTTGTAGCGCAAGGCATTCCAAATTTATTTAATAACTTTCTTAATACTTGTGAATATATCAAAGCATCATATCTATAATTTACATATTCATTAACAGAAGTTTTTAATCCAAATAATTTTTCTGCAATATTTTTATAATCTTCTATCATTTCCTCACAACTATTTGGAAACCAAATTTGGCTAGGGGATTTTGAAGGCAAACTACCTTCTGCAATCAGATATCCTAAGAAACGAGCGAATTCTGGAGAATTTTCCCACACCATATTGCACTTGCCATCTTTTTTTGATTTAACAACTTTAATTAAATCCATTATTTCATAATCATTGAAATTTAACTTTCTAAGTATTTTTACAAAATGTTCAAAATTTATTGCTTGCTTATCTAATAACCCCTTTAACACATAATAACTAACTCCTAAATTTTGAGCAAATTGTTTCCATGTTCCTTTCCTTTTTTCATTTAATATTTGAATATATTTTTTATCATACGGAATATAAACATTATCAGAATATTTTATTAAATCAAGCAATTCAACAAAAGTTTTATTTTTATTTTTATTTTTTATTTCTCTTGGTACTGCAATTCTCGTACCTAACTTCAAATCCTCAGCTTTTATTGGAACTACTTTATTATCTTTAAGGATAAATAAAGGATGATATTTAGTTGATGTTATTGATCTTCCAGATCTTGTTTTTATTTTCATTAATGTATCTGGAGATTCTCTTTTAACATATGAAAGTATATTTTTTGATTTTATTTTTAAATCTTTTAAATCTAAATATAATATTTTTGTATCATCGCTTGATGCAACAAAGCCATCATCTATTTTATTTACAAAATTAGTTTTTAATTTTTCTTCTACTAAATCACCAATTTTTACTAAACTTCCATCTTCTAAATGAACAAGACTATCACCAGTTATGCACTTACCTGATCCATTTGGACCAATGATACAATTAAAACCCTTGCCAAAAACTAATTCTGTCCTATTAGCAAAAGACTTGAAACCTTTGACAACTAACTTTTTTAGCATCACCATCTTTGGAATTATGGGAGATACTCACTTTATAAACTTTTTGTAACTTTTTTTATTATACTGCACTGGAAATATCATCATATATTCTATTTTTAAGCTTTAACTCGCCAATTTTTAGTTTTGTTACTATTTTATAGTAGACACATACCGAAAGCTTTATATAGAAGTTGGAGCACTATTATTATATCACCTCTTTTTCCCAGGGAGAAGATTCTTCGGAGTCTATCCTTGGGTTTTATAATCTTTATTTATTTAAATAATTCTATTAAAATTATGGTTTTCAAAATAATTATAAATTAGAATAAAATTAAATCTTATTTCTTAGAAAATTCTGTATAATGACAAGTGCCACAATAAATTCTATCCTTATGTATCCCCAAAAATATTGCTGGGCCACATTTAGGGCAAGTTTTAGATCTTTCAATCTTATTTCCAGAAACTTTATATTTTGTCCAACGTTTGCTTGGTGTTTTATTTTTTACTTTCTTTTTTGCCATTATTTAGCTACCTTCTTCTCAACTTTCTTTCCTTTTGGAGTCTCTAAAAATTTTAAGGTTTTTTCATCTTGGTAAATATTAGCAATAACTCTTGCTTTTTGTGAACCAAATTTTGTGTAAATATGTCTTATCGCAACTAATTCTGGTTTAATTTGATATTTTTTGGCTATTAACTCTTTTAATGAAGATCTCGATGGTGTGCTTGTTGTTGCATGTTCTATTTCAAATTTTATTCTCTTTCTTGAAAGCAATGACATATCTATTTCTTTTAGTTTTTGAAGTTGTTCCATCTTACCTTGTCTTTATTGCATATTCACCTTTAACAGTGATACCCATTTTCTTAGCTATCTCAGATTTATTTGGATCTACTATAATAACTCTACCTTTCCATGAAGTTGTTAAATCAGAAGATTTACATAAAAGACATTCACTACCTTTAACAAAAATCTTACAATTCTTACATGCTTTTTTCTTTACCATTATTCTTTACCCTTTTTCTTTTCTCTACCTTCTTTAACTGGTTTTTTAGCTGCTTTTTCTTCAATCCACTTTATATTTCCTAAAGCTGGTTGCCTCATAGTTAATCCTATTTTTGGGTTTGCTAAATCTTTATAACTTATAGCAATTACTCTTGCTCTACATTTATCTTCAACTTTTAATGATTTTTTACTTTCTTTGCCCATTAAAACTTTATTTTTACTAAAACTTATAAAATCATCCATTGTTTGACTTACATGGATCATACCATCTACTGGTCCGATATTTAAAAAAGCACCAAAATTTGTTATGTCTGTTATTTTACCTAAACAAATTTCTTGTATTTCTGGAATAAATGTTAAGATTTTGAATTCCGTGTCAAAATAAGGGGCGCCATCACCGGGAATAATAATTCCTTCACCAATATTTATAATTTCACTTACATAAATTATAAAGCCCACATCACTACCTATGTAACCCTCAAAGTTTTCATTAAGTCTTTGTAATAGTGCTTCTTTTATATTCCCTTTTAACATCGCTGGAGGAAGCCTAACATGACTTTTAGCTGTTATTTCGTAGAACATTTTTAAAGAGAAATAAATCGCTATTTTTAAAGCTTTTGGTTAATCAATAGAACATATAATTCTTTATTAAGTTAATAATCTAATAATTGAAGATATTTTTCTTGCCTTATTACTAACACAGGCCCTTTAAGTTGTTTTTTTAGTTCTTTATCTTGCGTAGCAATAATATTTTCCTTTGATAAATTAATTAGTGCAATATCCACTTTAGTTTCTTTTGTGTTAATAATTTCCAAATCTTTTATTAATGCCTTTACTAAATTCAATTCTTTAGGTTTAACTTTTTCTAATTCATCTAAAGTTTTATCTAAAACTGCTAATTTATATGAAAAAGAACAGGTTCTCTCTATTTCTGTGAAAAAGTCTATTTTAAATTTTACACAATAAATTAAGAAATTTGTATCTAAAATTATTTTCCTCATATTATCTAGCTTTTTTTGAGCTTTATAAGGCTTTTTAGAGTCAATTTTTAGCTTCTTAAAATGGTTCTATAAGCCATATAACACCAATATAATGAACTTATAGGATATATAATTGCAAAGTATTATAAACCTAAATCTGTTTACAATATTAGTTAAAAATAGGGGAATTATGGGGTGTATTTATATAAAAATATAGTATAAACTCTTTTGAAAATGGAAATTAAAACTATAAGCAAAATAATTGGAAAAATTAATCAGATGGAATTTCTTAGAGATAATATATATTATTATCTAAGATTTAAAGTGGGGGATACTAAAAAATTAGTTGAAATTATTAGACAGCATATAATCCCATCTATGAAATATAAGACGGGGGAAGAAAATGAGTGATCAAGATTATAGTGCAGCAAGTATAAGGGTTTTAAAGGGTTTGGAAGCCTGTAGGTTAAGACCTGCCATGTACATAGGAAGTACTGATTTAAGAGGATTACATCATTTAGTTTTTGAAATTATAGATAATTCCATAGATGAACATTTAGCTGGTTTTTGTAATAAAATAAAAATTTTATTTCATTTAAATAATTCTGTTACTGTTATTGACAATGGAAGGGGAATTCCTACAGATATACATCCTACTGAAAAAAAATCTGGGGTCGAAATTGCTTTAACTGTTTTACATGCCGGAGGTAAATTTGATAAAAATTCTTACAAAGTTTCTGGTGGATTACATGGTGTTGGAGTTTCTGTTGTAAATGCATTAAGCAAAAATGTTAGAGTTGAAGTTAAACAAAAAGGAAAAATGTTTTTACAAGAATTCGAATACGGGAATCCTAAATATGATTTGAAAATAATCGGAGATTGTCTTTTAAATGAAACTGGAACTACTGTTACTTTTTTACCCGATGATAAAATATTTACAGAGACTATTTATGATTTTAATATTATTTCTAATAGATTAAGAGAATTGGCTTTTTTAAATCCTGGAATTGAAATAATATTAGAAGATGAAAGATTAGAACCTCATAATCAAAAAAGATTTTATTTTGAAGGCGGAATAAAGGAATTTGTTGCTTATCTCAATAGTGGAAAACAAGCATTATGTAAAGATATAATTTATATGAATAAAGAAAATAACGGTACTATTGTTGAGATTGCTTTGCAATGGAATGATAGTTATAATGAAACTGTTTTTAGTTTTGTTAATAATATAAATACTCATGAAGGCGGGACACACTTAACAGGTTTTGCAACTGCATTAACTAGGGTTGTTAATAATTATATAAAAAAGAAAAAACTTTCTGATATTGGTTTATCTGGAGAAGATGTAAGAGAGGGTTTAGCTGCGATTTTATCTTTGAAAGTTCAAAATCCACAATTTGAAGGACAGACTAAAACTAAATTAGGAAATTCTGAAATAAAAGGAATAGTTGATAGTTTAACTTTTGATTATTTAACTAGTTATTTTGAAGAAAATCCAAGTGTTGCTAAAATTATAATTGATAAATGCGTGAATGCATTTCAAGCTAGAGAAGCTGCAAGAAAAGCAAGAGAATTAACTAGAAGAAAAGGAGCTTTAAATGGTGCTGGTCTACCAGGAAAATTGGCTGATTGCCAAGAAAGAGATCCTGCTAAATGTGAATTATTTATAGTTGAAGGAGATTCTGCAGGTGGAACTGTAAAGCAAGCAAGAACAAGAGAAACTCAAGCAGTTTTGCCTATATTTGGAAAAGTATTGAATGTTGAAAAAGCTAGAATTGATAAAGTTCTGAGCAGTGATAAACTTGCTATTTTAATTTCAGCATTAGGTTGCGGAGTTGGTGAAGAATTTAATATTGATAAATTAAGATATCATAGAATTATTTTAATGGCAGATTCTGATGTTGATGGATCACATATTACTACTCTGAATTTAACTTTATTTTATAGATATTTAAAACAAATAATTGAGAAAGGCTATTTGTACATTGCAATGCCACCTTTATATCAAATTAAGAAAGGAAAGAAGATAGTTTATGCTATGGACGATAAAGAAAAAGAAACTATCTTGAAAGAGATTGGCAGTGAAGGTTTAAGCATACAACGTTACAAAGGTTTAGGTGAGATGAATGCTGAACAATTATGGGAAACCACTATCAATCCTGAAACTAGACATATGAAAAAAGTTACAATTGAAGATGCAATAGAAGCTGAGAATATATTTTCTGTTTTAATGGGTGAAAATGTTGAACCTAGAAAAGAATTCATAATGAGTAATGCAAAATTTGTAAAAAATTTAGACGTGTGAAAAAAATGTTACCGCAAAAAATAGTTCAAACTGAATTTAATGGTGTAAGATTGGTTACTGACTGGGGTAAAACTTTAGATAGATTAAAAACAGGATTAGCTTCAATTCTTAGTTTAGCAACTATTGGAATATTTGTTGCTAATACTTCTTCAGATAATTTAACTCAATATGTTCCTAATACATTTAAGAATTTTGGCAATACCACTTATGTTGCTGATCATTTTATAGCTGAAAGAAAAAAATGGATTGAAGATGCTTCAGAAAAATTTAATGTTCCGCCTGAATTAATTGCTGCAACAATAAAAAATGAAAACGTGGCAAGGAAAAAATATGAAGATTGGAAAGATTTTATAGGGATAAAATATGGAGAAGCCTTAGATATTACTCCTAGTATTGGATTGACACAAGTTAGATTAGATACTGCCCAAGGTTTAGACAAGTATTTTTATGGACATAGTTTTAGTAGAGCAGAAACTATAGAAAGATTACTTAGACCTGAAACTGAAATTGAATATACAGCAATGTTTTATGCAAGAGAATTAAAAGCAATGAATGAATATGCTTCAAATGATATTCTAACTAATCCAAAATTAATTGCAGAACTTGGAGCAAGATATACTGGAGGAAGATTTCATAAATCACTTGATGCTGAACTTGCTGGATTAGATTTACTAATTAATTTAGCTGATTATGGAACTTTTGATCCTTTTTTAAGATCTAATGTTGATAGGAGTAAAGTTAGAGATAATGCTAATAAATATTTATCTAGAGTAAAAGAAGGAGTTAGGATTAATTTACAATGACTGAAAAAAATTATTTTGAAAATTCACAATCAGTGAAAAATGAAATGGAAAGAAGACCAGATTTACTCCAGATTACTAGAGATTGTTTTGCTGAGAGGATTAAAGAATTTTCATTTGGTAGCACTGTAAATCTTTATAGAGTTGGAAGACTAGAATCTGGAGTTTATGTCGCACTTAGAAGATTTAGACATGAAGGAATTGAAGGTCATTTTGATCTTATAATAAAGATGCGTTATTTTGATATGTATTGTCAAAATGCAGAAGAATTATATTCAAGAGGGGAAAGTGTTCCAGAATTTTGTGTTGGTGTTACTTTTGGGAACGATGCTGGAATTTTAACAGAAGATTTAACTTCGAATGGCGAAGTTGAGTTTGAACACCACCCTGATCATAATTTTGGTTTTGTTATAAAAGGAGATATTAAAAAAAGAGTTTTGGTTGATATTGATTATTTATATGGAAGTATTCATGTTAATTCAGATCGTAATACTAAATACTTTGCAAATGATGCGAGGATTAATTTACAATGACTGAGAAAATAATTCCAACACTAATTGAAAAAGAAATGAAGGAATCTTATTTAGATTATGCTATGTCAGTTATAGTTGGAAGAGCTTTACCAGACATTAGAGATGGATTAAAGCCAGTCCATAGAAGAATTTTATATGCAATGCATGATTTAGGAATGCATAGTACAAAAGAATTTAAAAAATGTGCAAGAATTGTTGGAGAAATTTTAGGTAAGTATCATCCACACGGAGATATTTCTGTTTATGATGCTTTAGTAAGATTAGCTCAAGATTTTTCTTTGAGATATCCTCTTGTTAAAGGGCAGGGTAATTTTGGAAGCGTTGACGCAGATCCTGCGGCAGCAATGAGATATACAGAAGCAAAATTAGCTAAAATTGCTGACGAAATGTTAAATGATATTGATAAAGAAACTGTTGATTTTACTCCTAACTTTGATGGAACCACAAATGAGCCCTTAGTTTTACCTGCTAAATTACCAAACTTACTTGTAAATGGTTCTTCTGGAATTGCTGTTGGTATGGCTACAAATATTCCTCCGCATAATATTCAAGAAATTGTTGATGCAGTTATTTCTTTAATAGAAAACCCCGAATTAAGTATTGAAGAATTATTAAATATTGTTAAAGGTCCTGATTTTCCTACTGGTGGACAAATAATTGGTGTTAGTGGCATAAAACAGGCTTACAAAACTGGAAGAGGAAGAATAGTTCTCAGATCAAAACATAAACTTGAACCTAGAAAGATAATTATTACTGAAATTCCTTATCAATTAAATAAATCTTTATTATTAGAAGAAATTGCTAAACAGGTAAAAGAAAAAGTTGTAGAAGGAATTTCTGATTTAAGAGACGAGAGTGATAGAGATGGAATGAGAATTGTTATTGAATTAAAAAAAGATATGAATCCTGAAACAGTATTGAATCAATTATATAGACATTCACAATTACAAACTAGTTTTGGAATAAATATTATTGCTTTAGTTGATGGTAGTCCAAAACAACTTTATTTGAAAGCTTGTTTAGATGAATATATTAAACATAGAAAAGAAGTTGTAACTAGAAGAACTAAATTCGAATTAAAAAGAGCAGAAGAAAGAGATCATATATTACAAGGACTTTTAATTGCTTTAAAATCTATAGATGATATTGTTTCTTTAATTAAAAAAAGTAAAGATGTTGCTGAAGCAAGAGAAGGATTAATTACAAATTATACTTTAACTGAAATACAAGCTAACGCAATTTTAGATATGAAACTAAGTAAATTAGCTGCTTTAGAACAACAAAAATTACTTGATGAACATAATGAATTAATTAAATTTATTTCTAAAATGAGAGAAATATTGGCTTCTGAAAAAAGAATCTTTGAAATAATTAAAGATGAATTGATTGCATTAAAAAATGAATATTCAGACAAAAGAAGAACTGAAATCTTAAATGATGAAGAAGAAATTGTTGAAACTGAAGATTTAATTGAGAAAAAAGATGTAGTAATTACTGTAACACATTCTGGTTATATAAAAAAACAATTATTAGAAACTTACAAATTACAAAAACGTGGTGGTCGTGGAGTTATTGGTGCTGAAACTAAAGATGATAATGACTTCATAGAACATTTATTTGTTGCAAATACACATAGTTATATTTTAATATTTACAGATTCTGGTGTTGTTCATTGGTTAAGAACACATCAAATAGATGAATCTAGTAGATATGCTAAAGGAACTGCAATTATAAATTTAATTAAATTAAATGAAAATGAGAAAGTTACTTCAATGGTTGCTGTTGATAAGTTTACTGAAGATCATTATCTAGTTATGTGTACTAAAAAAGGAATTGTAAAAAAGACATCATTAGTTGAATATTCAAGACCAAGACAAGGCGGAATAATTGGAATTAATTTAAGAGATAATGATAAATTAGTTGATGTTAAACTAACAGATAATACTAGACAATTAATTATTGCAACTAAAGATGGAAGGGCTGTAAGATTTAAAGAAAGTGATGTTAAATCTGTTGGAAGAAATAGCATTGGCGTTCGTGGAATTAATGTTAAAACTTCAGAAGTTATTGGAATGGAGATTGCTAATGCTCCTTATTTATTAACTGTTACTGAAAATGGTTATGGCAAAAGAAGTGAGGTTAATGATTACAGATTAATTTCTAGAGGTGGAAGTGGAGTTACTAATATAAAAATTACAGAGAAAAATGGAAGTGTTTCTGGAATAAAAATTGTTAATGAATATGATGAAATTATGTTAATAAGTAATAATGGTGTAATAATTAGAACACCTATTAAAGGAATTTCTGTTATTGGAAGAAATACACAAGGTGTTAAGATAATTAATTTAGAAGATAATGATCAACTTTCAACTGTTGCTAGGATAATAAATGAAGAAATAGATTTGGAGGATAAAGAAGAATTTAAACCTGAAGATGTTAGCGATGATACTAATATTGTAATTGAAGGAAATGGAGAAGATAATTCTTTAGAAAATAAAGTTGAGCCTGATCTAGAAACTGAAGTTATTTTAGAAAATAACAATTCTGAAACTATTGATGCAAATGTTGATCCTGTTGAAGTCATGAAAGAAGAATTAAAGACTGAAAATATAGAAGTTGTTGAAGACAGAGAAGAAGAAATAAAAAACATTGAAGTTAAAGAAATTGAGAATGAAGATTTAACTGGTGATGAAGACGAAACTCTTGAAGAAAATAATGTTGATAATAATGAATTAAATAATTTAGGAAATAAAGTTGAAGAAAATACTTCTAAGAAAAAAGATTTTACATTGGGTGGTTATGAATAAGAATGCACAAAGATTCAAAAGATTTTTTTAGAGATTTTTATAGATATGTTTTTATACCCCACATAATTTATTTTGGAATATTTATGGCTCTTGATTTTTTTGGGCATTATAAATCTCCAATTATTAATTCACAAAGTCAATTAGAACGTTTGTTACCTGCAGAAAGAAAGTTAGTTGGGATTGATAATAAAGTTATTATTGATGTGGATAATAATGCCACCCTTATGGGGGTACGGAAACTTGAAGAAGATCACTATAAACTCTTATTTCCCCTAGGAAGATTTTCAGACTTAGCTGATTTGAGACATGAATTATTTCATATAGCTGATAAATCTCCCTCCCCTATTAGAATAGGCCAATATATGTATTGGAACGAACCAAGAGCAATATTTTATTCAGCTACAGGACTAAAACTTTAATAACGAAATTATAAAACCTTTGGTTTGTGCTTAGGAACTTTATAAATCATTTATTTTCTGATTTTTATTATACTTTTATTTATTTAATATTTATACCAATTGAAGAATTCTTCACTATTCACCTTTTTTATAAAACTAAATAATTTTCTAGCTAACTTCTCTATCTTTTCAAATGTTAAAGTAAAATCTGTAATTGAAATATACTCTAAATCTTTACTTAATCTTACTAAAACTTCTAATTCTCTTATTGAACCATAAGCATAATGTAAAAATTGTAAATATGCTTTTTTAGAATTTCTTGTTGAGCCTTCAGCAATATTTAATGGCACAGAAACAGATGCTCTTCTTATTTGTGAAGTGATATTATTTAATTCAAATTCTGGGAAATTGTCTGTTAATAAATATAAATCTAAAGTTAGTTCATAACCCAATTGCCAAACTTCTAAATTATAAAAATTTCTTGCCATATACTCATTAAATTGATATTATTAAAAAGTCTTTAGTATAAAATATTGAAAATCTTACGAAAAGTTTGAAAGTTTAGTTGTTAAAAAAATTTATAGTTAAAAGCAATATCATTTCAGTTCGAAAACAAGTTTTTTAAAACATAGTTTGTTTGTAGAATTATATGGTAAAATCAATTAACTAAGATTATTAAAAATCCAAAACCTTTTTATATGGAACCTTAGTTTAATTTTCTTAATGAAGAGATCTAGCAGACGTTGGAAGAAGAAAAGGCAGATGCGTTGGAAGTGGCAACGTAAGAGAATGAGAAAAGAAAAGCGTAAAAGAAAAGCAAATAGGTAAATTTAATTTTATAAATAAGATTAGTCATGGTGGTTTCAGGTTTATTTTTATTTCTTAATTTGATAAAACTGAGAAATGTGAGGCTTTTGAGTTAAATAACAATAAGCTTTAAATATGAATTCTGTTTCCATCTTATAAGTTCATGCATGAAGAAGAGTATTCATACTTTTCTGACATATTTATGTGTACTTAAAACTGTTTTAAGTATGAAAGAGCAAAACCAATAGAAGTAGTGAACTCTTTTAATAGGTCAATGCGACATAATTCCCGTTGATCCTGCGGGAGGTTGCTGCTATTGGGATCCGACTAAGCCATGCAAGTCATAGGGGTAGCAATACCACTGGCATAAGGCTCAGTAACACGTCGATAATTTGCCCTTAGGTCTTGGAAAACCTTGAGAAATTGAGGCTAAACCAGGATAGAAGATTGGTACTGGAATGTCTTTTCTTCGAAAAGTAATGCCTAAGGATAAGTCGGCGGCTGATTAGGTAGTTGGTGAGGTAATGGCTCACCAAGCCTAGGATCAGTAGGGGGGATGAGAGTCCT
>CAYJSR010000006.1:17333-21646 GCA_964373095.1 Candidatus Woesearchaeota archaeon | reverse complement strand
TTGAAGACATTTTTTCCATTTGATCATATAAATCTACAAAATTAAATTCTCCTTTTAATAACTTCTTGCTCATATCTTTTGCTTCATCTTCTGTTATTGCTTCTTTTGTCTTTTCTAGTAAAGCTTCTAAATCTCCCATACCTAAAATTCTGGAAACAAAACCTTTTGGATTAAAGATTTCTAGATCGTCTACTTTTTCACCAATACCAATAAATTTAATTGGCGCTCCTGAAACTGAACAAGCACTTATTGCACCACCACCTTTTGCTGTACCATCTAATTTTGTAACAATTACTCCAGTAATCCCACATGCATCGTGGAAGGACTTAGCTTGAGTTTGTGCTGCTTGTCCTATATCTGCAGAAATAACCAATAAATTTTCATTTGGTTTTATTGTTTTATTTAAATCTTCGATTTCTTTAATTAAATCTTTAGACAAAGCATCTCTACCTGAAGTATCTATTAAAATTAAATCAAATTCTTTTAATTTTTTCTCAAATTTTTTATAAATTTTAATTGGATTCTTTTCTTCTTTATCCACAAAACAAGGAATATTAATTTGTTTACACACTTGTTCTAATTGCTCCATTGCTGCAGGCCTATAGACATCTAAACCGACTGCAGTCACCTTATATCCTCTTTTTGTGTAATACTTTGCAATTTTACCTATTGTTGTAGTTTTTCCTTGACCATAAGTTCCAACCATCATTATTTTAAATGGTTTTTCTTTTAATTCTATTTTAGCTCCTTCTCCGCCCATAAATTTTACTAATTCTTCGTAAACTATTTTTATTAGATGTTCTTTTTGAGTCACGGCTGAGGGTGGTTTTTCTTTTAATGCTCTTTCTTTAATTGATTTAGATAGATCTAATACAAGTTTGACGTTTACGTCTGATGCCAATAAAGCACGCTGAATGTCTTTTACTAATTCGTCAATTAATTTCCCATCTATAAACATAGCTTTAGCTATCTTAGATAGAGTATTCTTCAAAGATTCACTTAATTTATCTAATACCATAGAAATATTATAATTCTAAAGATTTAAAAATCATTTCATTGCCAAAGTTGGTAAATTTTTTGCAATATCTACGGCATTGATTGTCTCACCTTTTGATATTTTAGCTGTTCCTGACCATTTTAATAAAATATTAATACGACCCTCTTTTGTAATTTCGCTAACTAAAATCTGAGTTTTTGTTATTTCAGCTGAATTAACACCAAGTCCTTTTAAGATTAATTGAGCACGTGCCCTAGATTCTGCTGCAGTTCTTGTTTTAATAAGATTCTTTGATTTTATCTTTTCACTATAAATTACATATACTTTGTTTCCAAAACTGTAAACTCCATTTTTAGAAAAATTGATATTATTAATGTCTAAATCTCCAATATCGCTATCGCCCATTGCTGTAGAAACGTTGGCTATAAGTGTGTTAACTTGTTTTATCTCATTGTCTAAATTTCCTAGATTTGTATTAATATTTTGCAAAGTTCTTTTAATAACCTGAAGAGTTTCTAATGCTTTATCATAATTTTTATCTTTAATATCTATTTTAATATCCTTATCTAATTTATATAAACAATTTGCTAAAATTATTTTAAAATTATCAATGGCTTCTGCTCTTTTAGAATCTTCTGTGTTAATAACTTCAATATATACTGGTTTCAAAGTTTGAAAACTTTCTAAAGTACTTTGAGTAATTGCTCCTGCTTTCATAGGTGCTGCTAGAGAAGCGATTAGAGTTAATATTGTAGTTGCTTTATTTGTTTTGGAACTTAAAAGATTAAACAGCCACATAAGTTAGCTTAATATTTATTGGTATATAAAACAGATGGTTATTATAAAACTTCTTTAAATTTATAGAAGGAAAAACTTATAATCAATAAAAAATGTAAATTGTTATGTTTCATGAAGAAAATAAAAGAGTAAATTTTAAAGATTTTATCCTTGGTGGTCAAGATGGATTAGTAAATGTTCTTGGTTTAGTTCTTGGTGTTGCTAGTGCTACATTAAATTCACATATTGTTATTATTTCTGGTATAGTTGCTACTGTTGCTGAAAGTGTCTCTATGATGGCTGTTGCTTATACTTCTTCTAGAGCTGCAAAAGATTATTATGGGAGCATGATTAATGAAGATAGAAAACATTTTAATAAATTAATGTTGAAAGAACATCGAGTTTTATTAAAAGAATTTAACAATCCTATAAAAGGAGCATTTGTTGTTGGATTTTCTACTTTAGTTGGAAGTTTAATTCCTTTAATTCCTTTCTTTTTATTTACAATTAAAATTAGTATTGTTGTTTCAATAATTATTTCTGCTTTAGCTTTGTTTATTGTTGGTGCTGTAAAAGCTAAATTAAGTCTTGGTAATTGGAAGAGAAGTGGAATTGAATTAATGATAATTGGAATCATTGCTGCTTTTGCTGGATATGGTATTGGTTTATTATTGAAGGCATATGGTGTTTAAAATCCTAATTGTTTTATTATTTCATCTTTATTAAATTCTCAATAGTAACCTTTATAGAACTTTTGATTTTTAATGTTCTATGATTAGAATAAGATCTCCAAGTGGTTTAGTAGAAATTTTAGAAATAAAAAATGGGGTATTTAATGTTGAGAAAAAACCTGGATTTGAAAACTTAGGCAGGAATAAATTTGGTGATGATAGATGTTTCCAAGATTTATTTGAAGTTGTTATGATTTTGTATAATCTTATTGAAGAGAGAGAAAGATTAATTGAAAGATTTGAATGTGATGAGTATGTTTCTCTTGCACTAATTACCCCATTAATAAATGCAGAGAAGCATGGTAATAAGTATGATCCTGAAAAAATAACTCAAGTAAGATACCAACTTAGTCAATCTAAATCTGGGATTTACTTTATTGTGGAAATAGAAGATCAGGGATCTGGTTTTGATTATAAACATTTAAGGGAAATGGAGAAAAGAGCAAGAGGGACTTATAGCACATATAATGCTTTTCGGATAAATAATAATCCTGATTCTGTTGGTTGGGGTTTATTTAATCTTCTTAGAGAAATAGATGAAATTGAATGGAATGCTATTGGGAATAGGGTTATTATTAAAAAAAGATTAACTCTGTTACAAAGTTAAAGTCCTAAACTAGTTATTATTTCATCTTTATTAAATTCTTTTAAATCATCTAATTCTTGACCTGTACCTATGTAAATAATTGGCCTATGGGTTACAAATGAAGTAGAAACCATTGCTCCGCCTTTTTCATCTACATCTGCTTTTGATAAAATTATTCCATCAATTCCTATTGCTGAATGGAATTCTTTTGCTTGTTCTACACAATCATTTCCTGTAATTGCTTCACCAACAAATATCTTTAGATCTGGTTTACTAACTCTAACAATCTTTTCCATTTCTCTTATTAAATTTTGATTGCTATGCTGCCTTCCAGCAGTATCGATTAATAATATATCTATCTTGTGTGCTTCACAATATTTTTTTGCATCAAAAGATACTGCAGCTGGGTCTGAACCATAATCATGGGCTATAACTTTTACATTTAATCTATTCCCCCATTCTTTTATTTGCTGGATTGCTGCTGCTCTGAAAGTATCTGCTGCTGCTAAAACTACACTTTTATTATTCTTTTTTAATAGATTTGCTAATTTTGCGATCGTTGTTGTCTTTCCTGATCCGTTTTGACCAACAAAACAAATAACATATGGTTTTTCGCTCTTTTCTTTAATTTTTTTTAATAACTCTAATTTTGGTATTAAAAATAGATCTTCTATGCTTTCTTTAAGAGAATTTTTAATTACTTCTTCAACTTGTCCTCTCTTGATAGGCTTTCCTACAACATCTTTTTTTAAATCTTCTTTTATTTTTTCTACAACTTCAAATGCAACATTGTTTTCTAATAAAGCTAATTCTAGATCATAAAATAATTCATCGAATTTTTCATTAGAAATCTTAGTAGTAGTTATCTTCTCTTTTATTGAACTAAGAAAACCTTTCTTTTCTTCTGTTAGTTCTTCAGTTTTAATTTCTTCTTTCTTGCCAAAAAATTTTGAGAAAAATCCTTTCTTTTCTTCTGTTAGTTCTTCTTTAATTTCCTCTATTTTTATTTCTTCTATAACCTTATTTTCTTTTATTTGTTCTTTCTTTATTTTGACTTTCTTTGGTTTTTTAATTTGTTTTTTTATTTTAGGGGGTTTTTCTTTAGCTATCTCTGCTTCTTCTATTTCTGGTTCTTCCTCTACTTTCTTGGAGAATTTAGAGATTGCTCCTTTCAATTTATCTTTTAAAAATCCAAACATACTTATGTAGAACCATAAATGAT
>CAYJSR010000006.1:0-17323 GCA_964373095.1 Candidatus Woesearchaeota archaeon | reverse complement strand
CCTTGGAGTAATTACTGGTCTACCAAATGTACGATTAACTAAATGAACTAATGGCGATGCATAATACCCACCTTCTGAGGCTAGTTGTGCAAATCTTTCAGCATGAGGCCATTTTTGTTTTTTAGCTTTAATATATGCTTCATATGCGAGATAACCCAACTCCAATCCTGCTTCTAATCTATATTGACTCAATATTGGTAAATCTGGTCCTGCGGATATTGCTATAAACTTGGTTGTAGAAGCTAGCACATTTAATTCAAAATCTAATCGCTCTCTTGCTTTTAAAAAATTACTATTTGATATAGCATCTGAAATTTCTTTAATAATTCTATTTGGAACCATAAACATTTTTAATTTAATATTTATTTAAAAAGCTATCTCTTAGTGTTTATTTTAATATTGAAGTTAATTTCTTGATTAACATAGTTGCGTAAACGCCTTTAGGTAAGAAGAAAGACAATTCTAATTTTAATTTATTCTTGTTTATTTCGTCATTATTCCAAGAAGATTTAATGTCTTTAACTTCTATAAATGCCTGTCTCTCTTGAGTTTGTGTTATTAATTCTGGAATCTCTTTTATTATAAATTCTTCCCTATTTATTCCTTCTTCTTTTAATATTTTATCTATTGTTTTATTCTCTTCTGTATCAAAATTTATAAATTGTATATTAAAGTTTTTTATTTTTGATTTTGTGAAAATTAACTCGCCAACAGAATATTTTGTTTTGACTATGTTTTTTTCTTTCTTTAATATTTCTGAAAGAGTTTTATTCCATATATAAGACTGATAACTTGAAATATAAAACCTTAATAATCTTGTTTGTTCTTTTCTTATAACTCCTACGTAATCTTTATCTTTAACTTCTAAACTTAATAATTCACATGTTTTATTAAAATTTCTAGTTATTATTGATTTCCCAACTAAATGTGTATTTGCTTTGTTTCCGAATCTCTGATCATCGAAATAATTTTCTAGTTGAATATCTTTTGGTATTGTTGATTTTTTATTTAAATCTCTTATAATTATTTTGAAGGTGTTTCCTTTTAAATCTCCTAAATTTATTCTATTTATGGAATAACCCAAGAATTTTATTTTACAAGAATTTATCTTTATTTTTTCTATTCTTTCTTTATTTATTTTGTAAATTGATATGTATTGTGTTGTTATTGCATTTTTATCTTTATTTCCTGCAAAACCAATAAACTTTACTTTTGTTTTTAATGATTTTGCTATTGCTTGAATTACTTTAAAAGAATCCCAATTTGTCTTTATTAGTTCTATTATTGAATAATTATTTCTTTCTTGAGTTAAGTTTAGGTTTATTTCTTCTTTTACTAAAAAATCCTCAGGAATTTGTTTTAGTTTCATAGTTAATCTATTTTGATATTAAATATAAAGTTTTGTTAATCAGGTTTATATTGCAATAAAATTTAAATATTAAGTTATTAGTGGTTGTTTATGACAAAAATCTTTAGAAGTTTTTTGTGCTGCTACGCCCTTACAACGACTATTCTACCATTGGAATTTGTGCAAGTCAAGCCAGTCCCACTGGAGTAAATATTAAAGTACTCGTTGGCGTGAATATTCAAGTGCTTGTCCAAGTACAACCTGGAAGGACTATAATTTCCTGTATGTAATGTTCTTTCTTCTCTTTTCATTATTCCTTCTCTTCTTACTTGTCTAGGTAACCCTGTAGATTCATCAATATCGCTTGAATCAAATACACTCATATGTGGGCTGTCTAAAATTGGAGCATAAGTTGGAGCTACTCCTTCTCCTCTTAATCTAAGTGACAGACCATGTTTTGAATTTGGATCTAATGTCAGTACTAGATCTTTTAGATTATAAAAACTTGGATATTGAACTTTTATATTTCTTTTTCTTAATTGTTCTGTTAAATTATTTTCAAAATGAAGATTTAGAATTGAGCCTTTTAATCCTAAAACTAAGCCTGTATCTACCCATCCTCTTAATGGTAAAGATGGTAAAGCGTTATCTTTTAGAGCCATTTCTAAGTCTGCTTGAGTTGCTGTTCTTAGACCTGGATATTCTTCTCTTAATACTTGGTTAACTAAAACAACAATGTATGGATTAGAACCAGTTACTTGATTATCTCCTTGATGTAAACCACTTAGTTCGGGATTATTATTATAATATCTTTTTACACTATAATTATATTCTGCCAAGAATCTTTTTCCAAACTCTCCTTCTAAAAAACCTATCTGAGAATTATTTCTTAATGGTTTACCTTGGAATTTTGTTTTCATGACTATTGATTAATGGTTGGAATTTATAAATTTTTCTATTGTTATTACTTAATAGTAGATATTAAATGTTATATATTATATAAATTAATTTTCAAAACATTTAAATATTAGTTAATTCTAAATATATGGATGGGAACTATAACTATCAATGTGGATGATGATATGGAAAAAAGATTCAGAATAACGGTAACCAAAGAAAAAGGATTAGGAAAGGGAAAACTTGGCAATGCCGTAGAAGAAGCATTAGATTTGTGGGTAAAGAGTAAAGAACAAAGAGAAATCACACAAAGGCAACTTGAATTAATGAATAGGGGTTTCCATTTAGGAAAATATGTTTTTAATAGAGATGAATTACATGAACAAAAACATTGAACCTATATTCTTAATAGATAGTAATATTTTGATTTACGCATATGATACTACGTCCCCCACTAAACATGAAAAAGCTAAAATTTTACTAGAAAAATGCTGGCAAAAACAAAATATGTATGCTATTTCTACTCAAAATCTAGCTGAATTTTTTGTTATTATAACCCAAAAAGTGCCCTTTCCATTATCAATAGAAGAAGCAGAACAGATAATTAAAGATATTACTTCATTTCCTTACTGGAAAATTCTTCACTATGATGAACAAACAATTCTAAGATCTATTTTTTATTATAAAAAAACTAAAAAACATTTTTGGGATTCTTTAATTGTAGCTACTATGCTACAGGATGGAATAGTTAATATTTACACGGAGAATGTTAGTGATTTTCAAAGTTTTAGTGAAATACAAGTTGTTAATCCTTTAATGTAAATTTTTTATTTATAATCTTAATTCTTTTATTATTGAAAATGAATTCCAATTATTTTTTCTAATAAACATATTGAATATTCGCCTTTGTTATTTATACTAATGTTTGATAACTCTTTTACTAAAAAATCCTCAGGAATTTGTTTTAGTTTCATAGTTAATCTATTTTGATATAAAATATAAAGTTATCTTTGGATCGCGATAAACTTTAAATAGTAAACTAATTAGATTTTTGCATGGTGAAAGTCTTTGTTATTCTTGATGGGATTGGAGATAGAAGTTGTAAAGTTTTAGATGAAAAAACACCTTTAGAAGCTGCTAAAACTAAAAACTTAGATTATTTTACTTCTGAAAGTAATTGTGGTTATGTTTATGCTGTTAGTGAACAGATAATCCCACAAAGTGAAGATGCTATGATTGCTTTACTTGGAAATGATCCTTATAAATTAATTTATAGTCGTGGACCTTTAGAAAGTGTTGGTTCTGGATTAGGATTTAAATCCAGATATTTAGCTTTTAGTACTAATTTCTCTTCTATTGAAAATGATAAAATTGTTGATCGAAGGGTTGGAAGAAGTTTAAGCAGTAGAGAGGCTTTAGAATTTTCTAATTTGATAAATCAAAATGTAAAACTAGAAGTTCCTTTCAAATTTAAGAATAATATTTGGTATAAAGGTGTTTTAATTTTAGAAGGCGATCTTTCGGAAAATGTTTCTAATGTTGATCCTGCTTATA
Source organism: Candidatus Woesearchaeota archaeon (assembly GCA_964373095.1). Lineage (GTDB taxonomy): Archaea > Nanobdellota > Nanobdellia > SCGC-AAA011-G17 > GW2011-AR18 > CAYJSR01. The sequence goes on along the minus strand of CAYJSR010000006.1, from coordinate 13,524 downwards.
AAAAAATTGGAAGATTTGGGGTTGCTATTAATGACAATACCGATAAACTTTCTGAATGCAGAGCTTTAGATCCTGATAAAAAAACTAAATTTACAGCAAGAATAGTTAATAGTTTTGTAAAACAGTCTAGAGAAATACTTAGTAAACAAGAATTAAATTTTAAAAGAAAGAAAAAGTATTTGTTAGCTGCTAATGTCATTATTCCTAGATCTTGTGGAATTACTTTACCTAATTTAGTAAAACATATTGACTTTGGGGCTATTGCTTCAATGCCTTTAGAAAAAGGGATACTAAAATTATCTGGAATGAAAATCTTAGACTTTAAATATCCTGATATGAAAGATAATAATTGTTATAAAAATTTATTTTCTGGTTTAAATAAAACTATCGAGCATAGTATTCAAATTATTAAAGAAGGAAATTTCAATAAATATTTAATACATATAAAAGAAACTGATATTCCTGGACATGATAACAAGCCAAAAGAAAAGAAAGATATGATTGAAATTATAGATAAAACATTATTTAAGTTTTTAAGGAATAAGGTTGTAGATTTAGACTTAGTTGTTTGTGGGAATTATTCTAATCCTTGTGAAGTTAGAAGTCATGTAATTGATCCTATTCCTTTAATACATTTTGGAAAAGGTAATAATGATGACGTGAAAAGATTTACCGAACATGAATGCTTAAATGGGCACTATGGAAAATTATTTGGTAAGAATGTTTTAAAGACTGCTGGGTTTTTATGAGCCACTTGGAGAAGATTCTATTGCTAAAGAATTATCTAATAAATGTTCTAAGTTCCTAACTTCTTTTTTAACTTTCATCATAAGTAATAAGCCTATAACTGTCCCAATCCCCCAAGTTGTAAAACTACCTTGATGTAAAAAGTCAATTGGGATTTTATCATAATTATTATTAATTAATTGAGAATAGAGTTCGTAACCTTTAAAGATATAAACTTCGCCTACGATAATTGTACTCCCTAAAATAATGTTATATTTTCTTCTTTTTGAAGTTAAACCTTCTTGATAAAATTGAGAAAGTGTCATATTAATATTCCCTCTTTTTATGTAATAAACCTTTCTATAAGTATTTTTTCAGCATACAAATCTTTAAATTTATAAATTTGATAACAAACTTATGACTGAAGATGGAATAATAACTTATGATAAGCTATATGAGGTTTTGAGATTGGAAAAGTACAAAAAAGAACTTCAAAGATTAGATTTAGATTTCTATAAAAAGGTTGTATGTTATTTAGAAGAAAAAAAATCAATATTGCAAAGTCAAGAGAACAAAGATAGTATATTTGCTTCTCAGAGTGTTGTTAAAACTAAGAGACAATTAGAAAATACTAAAATGATTTTGAAAGAGCTTTATGAAAAAAGAGAGGGCAAATTTATACAAATGGCTTTATTTCATTCTAGAACTGGTGAAAAAGCTCAAGAAATTGATTCTTTATTGGATGAAGAATTAAAACTTTATAACTCATTAGTTAATATTTTTAATTTATATAGAAATGGTATGTTAAATAATATACTGCAGGGAAAAGTACCTGAAATAAAGGCTGAAAAGATTACATTTGAAGACAATAAAATATTTGAGAAAATTAATAAAATGGTAAGATTTTTGCAGCCTGTGCCTAAGTTTATGGGAACTGATATGCAGGTTTATGGGCCTTTTGAAGCTGAAGATGTGGCTAATTTGCCTGAGAATGTTACTGAAATTTTAATAAAGAATAAGAGAGTTGAAGAGGTGTAATTAATAACTGAATATTTAGCTATTCCTTTGTTTTGAAGTGCATTGTCCGAGAAGTAAATGAAAAGTAATGGTTGTTTTATAAGTGATTATTCTATCTGAAAAGTAAGCTTATCTTAAAATTTTTCAGAGCTGAAATTGAATTTGAAAAACCAAGTGCAACGATGTTTCCGCATAAGTCCTGTTAAGTAATCTAAGGATCTTAGCGATTGGAAGAAGTTTTCAAAAATCCTTCATCGAGGGCGAAGCTCTATTTATTCAAATTTTTTTAGAGGGAGAACTTTTATTTTTTAATTATTAATTTTAGAGTAGTTACAATAGAAAGATTTATAAATATATATTGATTTTTTTGAATTGGTAATTAAAATGGCAGAATATGGAAAAGTTGAAAATCCAACACTTAATGTTAAAGACTATATGATGGGAGATTTTGTTTATTGGTTGATGTATGATGTACAACCATCATTTGCAGTTGTTGTTGAAACAAATGGAAAGAATGTTCAACTTAGACATTTTGAAGATGGATTTCCATTTGAATTATCTGGAGCTCCAGAATATGGTTCTATGAGAAAGGCTTCAAGAGATGAATCTGTAGATCATTTTCATAAAATTTCTGAAAAGTTTGAAAGAAAATTTGAAACAGGTGGACTTTCAGGAGCAATTTCAGCAAGAAGACAACATTATCTTAATGGTATAATTTCACAACTTGAAGAATGTGGAAGAGATACATTTTATGCTGCAACTATTGATCCAAAAGATCCAATGACTGGAACATATGTTCTAATGGGAATTTATTCGGGACAAGGTCCAAGTGAACATTTAGAGGGATTAGTTGCAGTACCAAGACTTTCAGAAGAAACAGTGTCTCGTGTTATGAAAGATATTAACCCAAATGGTTTTGGGAAAATACCTCGCGATGTGTATAATACGCCTTCAACTTCTCATGGTTCGCTTGTAGCATATTGTACATATGAAGTTCCCGAAAAAGCATTAGGACTTGTTGAAAGTCCAAAAAAATTGGAGTTAAGATTATATTAAAATTCCCTCATATTTTTATGTTTTAGAATTTTTGAAAATTGTATATAACCACATTATATGCATGGGGGGGTTGTAATTGGTCTTGGTGCTTTACATTCTGTACCCTATGGGTTTGTTCAAAGTAAAGTAAGAAAATTTTTTGAAGTAAACCTGCAATAACAAAGCCAAGGTAGATACCCATTTTCAGTTTCTCTAATTCCTCTTTTAATAACGTTATTGGAACTACAAAAAGGACAAGATATTTTTTTACTTACTTTAAGTCCCACTAACTTAACAATGCAGTTTTGAAGAAAGGTTTATAAATCGTAACTAATTTCTGAACTTTATGAAATTACCAAGATTAACAAAACGTTATTGTCCTAAGTGCAAAAAAGCTACAGAACAAAAAATATCACTCTATAAGGCTAGTGGTAAAAGAGGTTCATTTTCTAGAGGTTCTATAGTTAGAGCACAAAGACGTGGCCAAGGTACTGGTGTTGGAAATTTAGGAAAATGGGGAAGTAAACCTGCAATTTCTAAATGGAAAAGAACCGGTGCAAAAGGAAGTAAAAAATCCACTATTCAATATACTTGTAAAGTGTGTAATAAGTCTACACAACAAAATTCTGGTTATAGAGCAAAGAAGTTGGAGTTTAAATGAACAGAATTAAAAAAGAAACTAAAACTAGGTTTGTGAAAGTGCATTGTAATAAGTGTAAGAATGAACAAAATATTTATAGTGTTGTTACAACTAAAGTTCATTGTTTAGTCTGTAATGAATTGCTTGCTGAACCAACCGGTGGAAGAAGTAAAATTCATGCTAAGGTTCTAGAATTACTTTCTTGATTTTTTGATAAGACTTATAAAGATTTGGCTTGTCTTAGTTTTATGTTTTACAAGAAGAAAGGCAAACCTGAAATCGGAGAAATTGTCATTTGTACTGTTAAAAAAATACTTTACCATTCTATTTTTATTAGTATAGATGACTATGAGAACTTAGAAGGAATGGTTCATATTTCTGAAATTGCTCCTGGCAGGATTAGAAACTTAAGAGATTATGTTACAGAAGGAAAGAGAATTGTTTGTAAGGTTTTAAATATAAACCCACAAGGAAATATTGATCTTTCTTTAAGAAGAGTTACTACGACCGCAATGGTTAATAAATTGAATGAATTTAAGCAAGATGAAAAAGCTGAAAAATTATTAGAATTAATTGGAAAAGATTTGAATATGGATTTAAAGAAAATATATGATGAGGTTGGTTTTAAAGCTATTGCAGAATATGGTGGATTATATCCTTTCTTGCAAGCTATTGTTGATCAAGGAAAATCAGTTATTGATCAGTTTACGATTAATATTAAATTAAGTGAGGCTTTGTTTAGGGTTGTTAAAGATAAAATTAAACCTGTAGAAGTTAGTGTTAGGGGTATATTATATTTACAAAGTCTAAATAGCAATGGTGTTGACGACATTAAAAGCATTTTATTGCAAGCCAGGGGGTATAATGTTAAGATTACTTATTTGGGGGCTCCAAGATATAAGTTAGAAGTTGTTTCTCAAGATTATAAAAAAGCAGAAACTTCTTTGAAAGGTTTTTTAGATTTTGCGACTGTGACTGCTAAGAAATTAGGTTGTGAACTAAATTTTGTGAAGAATGACTGAAGAAATATTAAAATGTGAGAATTGTAGCCAATATACTTTAGAGAAAATCTGTTCTAAGTGTAATGGTAAATGTTTATCTCCAAGACCTGCAAAATATAGCCCTGAAGATAAATATGCGGTTTATAGGCTTGCTTATAAGAAAAAGACCAATTTGTTTGATAAATAATTTTGGAAAGTAGCTGCACAAAGTATTTAAGGATTAAGATTTAAATTAGATCATGAATAAGAAATGGATAATTAAAAGACTAAAGAATGTTAAAGTTAGTAATCCTATAATGATTGAGGGACTTCCTGGAATGGGTAATGTTGGTAAGATTACTGTTGATTTTATTATTGAGAGATTGAATGCTACTAAGATCTATGAAATATCTTCACATGCATTTCCAAATTGCGTATTTGTTAACGAGAAAGGAATTACCGAATTACCTAAAGTTGAGATCTATCATAAAAAAATCTCTGGAAGAGACTTATTTTTAGTTTCTGGAGATATGCAACCCATTGATGAAATTAGTTGTTATGAATTCTGTGATAATCTATTAGATTTATTTCAAAGTTTTAAGGGAAAAGAAGTTATAACTCTTGGCGGTATTGGATTAAATGAACCACCAAGAGCACCTAGAATATATTGTGCTGGAACAGATAAAGCTACAGTTTCTGGTTATTTAAATAATAAAATAAAAAGTGCTGAAGGTGTGGTTGGACCTATAATTGGGGTTAGTGGGTTGCTTGTTGGATTAAGTAAGAATCGTGGAATAAGTGGTGTTGTTTTACTAATAGAAACTGTTGGTTTGCCTAGTTATTTAGGAATTAAAGAATCTAAAGAATTGCTTAATGTTTTAAATACTAAACTCAAATTGGGCTTAAATATAAAAGAATTAAGCAAAGAAGTTAAAATTTTAGAGAAAGAAGTTAATGAAAGAGTTGCTAATTTAATGGATCGTGAAGAAAAGAAAATGACTAAGGTTAAGAAAGATGTTACTAATTACATTGGCTAAAACTATTCTGATAAATCTTTCTGATGAATTTCTTTCTTAACTATTTCCATATCTTGATCCCAACTTTCCGTCAATTTCCTATTGTAAATCATGGCTGCGGGATGAAAAAGGGGAATTAACTTAAATTTTATCCCTCTGAATTCAATAATAGAAATCTTTCCGTGAACTCTTGTAATTCCTAATTGTTCATCCATTTTTTCTGGATCCAATCCTGCTAGAAAAAACTTTGTAGCATAATTTCCTAATGAGCAAATTACTTTGGGTTTAATCTCAAGTATCTGTTTAATAAGCCAAGGTGTGTGTGCCTTAATTTCATCAGAACTAGGATTTCTATTTTCTGGAGGTCGATATTTTAATATGTTAGCAATGTATACATCATTGATAGATAACCCTACTTTAGCAAGTAATTTATCAAGATTTTTGCCTGCAGCTCCAACAAAGGGTAATCCCTCTAAATCTTCATTACGTCCCGCTGCTTCACCAATAAACATTATTTTAGCATTCGGACTACCTTTGCCAAAAACTAAATTAGTAGCAATTTCTTTTAATGGTAGGTCTGCCTTTCTACACTCTTCTTCAATTTTCTTAAGCATCTCCTCGTTATTTAACATATTGAGCTAACTCCTTAAAAATCTTATTATTCTTTAGTTTTTATTGTTTGCTATGTTTATTAAATAGTTTTTATAGTATAAAAATTAATACAAATTAGAATAATTATAATCATTATATGAGTAGTTTATTAAAACTTGAAGATGGAACTGAGTTTGATATTAGGACTGCAGCTTCTGGAAGAGTTGTTGTAGTTGGTTTTGAAACTGCAGATTTAGAAAAATTATTAGCTCTCGCGCCTCGCAGTGAAGTAGAATTCTGTCATAGACCAACAACTTATGGGGATGTTAAGATGAGGATGGGTGAATTTGTAGCTTATATTCCCAATGAATCATATTACCTGCGTGTTGCTAATCACTCATAAAAAATTTTAAACAAAAAGAAAAAAGTTAGGCACTTGAACTTTTTATTGTTAATGAGGTTGCAGTGCTATCTTTATATACATAATTTAAAGTTATTCTTAATGGTGTTTCAAATGTTGTTTCTTGTAAAGTTGATGTATCAATATTACAAGATAATTGTATTTTACCTTGAATTACGTGTATTATACCTTCATTTCCACCACTTAACCCACCACATGAGACTAAACCTTTAGTTTCAAATTCAGTTAATTCAACTTTTATGTATATTTTATTTTTATCTGCTTCACTATCTATGCATTTTCCTTTAGATAAGAAATCTTGGGGATATACTATTCCTTTTCCTAGATTCTGAGCCTCTATCCAAATATTAACTTTGTTTTCGCTTGCTGGTCTTTCATTAAAAGTTTTTACTTGGAAAGGTGCTCCTGAATTCTCAACTAATTTTGTTTCATCAACTTTACATGAAGTATTTCCACTAGGACCAGTTATTCTTTTTCTCAAGCAAAGATCTTTTACTCTTGAAATTGTTTTATATTTATAACAAACATTTGCAGAGACATCTACTGGACGATCTGCGTCTTCACGAGGTTTGTAGTTTGCATCATATTGTAAAATTATTTGTGAAGGCGAAGTAATTTGATTTGCTTCTCTTCTTAATCCTGGCATTGGTAAAGTATTTCCTTGAGTTTGATCTCTAATTTGGAATGCATTGAAATTTATTCCATCTAAAGTTATTAAAATGTCATTTGGTTCTATAGAATGTTCTCCTTTATTTTGTAAATTAACATTTATCTTGAAAGGATCTACACCATTATCATATACTTTATTAGCGCCTGAAGTTGAATCTATAGTTAATGTTGCTGTGACTCCATCTTTTCCGCCAATAAATCCACTTGAGGGTGTCTTTTTATTATTTGTGGTACATGAAGCTAAAACTAATACTGATAATAAAAAAATAATTATGATCAAACTCTTTTTCATGCGATTGCCTCCTCTTTTATTAATTGAATGGTTGGGCCATCAACAGATTGTATAAAGCCATAACCCATTTTTATTGTTATTGGTACTTGAATATAATTTTGATTCAATGATAATCTTGATAATGAACATTTAATAACCTTTTGGTTTTCACTTTGGCTGAATTGTAAATTGCCTCCAGATAGACCTGTGCATGTTAGCGGCATACCATTACCTAATACTTGGAAATCAATATCTGCTTTTGCTAAATTTACTTGAGAACTTATTATATTTCCTTTTGTTATCACCTGGCCTTGTTTTATTTTTGAAATTGTAATGTCCAATAATATTGATGATTCTAAACTAGATGTTGATGGTGCTCTTGCTTCTATTGATGAAATTTTTAATGGAAGGTCTGTTTGTTGAATTTGTAATTGTTGTTTTTTTCCACAATTTGAAGGAATGTTTGCACCTTCTGCAACTGGTCTTTTTACACACATTGTTGTTAATGCTTTTGCATCAACTTCGTATTTTAAATCTGCTGTTATTTTTGTTTTTAATGTAAAATCTTTTTCAATATTACTATAAACATATGGGCCAAAAGTAAATCCTTCTCTTGAAGGGTTTACTGAATTATCTGATGGATTTCTTGATGCTGGAGGTAAATTTACTCTTTGACATTGACTTGAAGGAATTCCACCATAATGGCCTCCATCTAAAAAGTCATCCCTCATACATACTTCACCAACTAATGGATTATCACCAGGAACATAATTATCAATTTCTATTCTTACGTTAACTGGTTGCCCTTCCATTATTTGTTCATTATTATCTGGAGCTTCTATGAATTTCAATATTACCCCACTTCCACCTACTTCTTGATTTTGGCCTACACCGAAGAAATTGCTTACACCATAAAATCCACTTTCTATTGTTGCACAACCTGTTAAAAATAAAATTAATATTATTAACAATATTAAAACATAACCTGCCTTTTTCATATTTTATTTAGAAATTAGATAGTTAAAAAAGGTTTCCATATTAAAATTAGGCTACTAATGTTCCTTGACTAAGATCTGATGGCAATGCTTTGATGTCTACTACTGTTCTCTTTGATGTTTCAAATGTATATATTGCTTCTGCTTTAATTATATCTGATTGTAATGTTGGTGGTGCACTCGTTGCTATAAAATTACATGTAAAAAATGGCTCTTTAAATTGAGACAAGCATTCTCTTTCACTTAAAAATAAAAGAGTTCTTGCAGTTATTGGATCACATTTCTGATTTGTTTCTTGTAATTTAGAAGCTAGGAGTTGATATTCTTTAAAACCATCCTCTGATTCTGAAACATATTCAAAATCGCAAGAAGCTTGTCCTAAATTTTGTTCTCCTTGTAATACTAAATTTAAATTTTGTACTGCAGGAACTTTTATTGTTAATCTTTCTAAAGATTCTAAGTTTCCACTATCTGTTACTGAGGGAGATATTTTAACTAATAATTGATATATAGATCCTGTTGTAATTGGTTGTGGGAAATCAACACTTAAACCTAAATTAATTGGTCCTGGGGTTGTTACAGACCTTACTATCCTGTTATCATCTAATAATGGGTCTATAACTGCTCCTTGTTTAAATGGATCTATATTATTTGATTGCATATTTAATAATAAATTTCTATCTAAAGCCCAAATACGTTCATAAGCTTGAGTATTAAATTTATATCTTACAATTAATTTTGCAGTTTTAGATGTTTGTTGTTGAGTTACTTGAATTCCTTGTGGAAAAATACAGCTTACTTGAAATAAATTTGTTATATCTTTTATTATTAATGCTGTATTTCCAGTTGCGCCAGTACCTAAAATCATGGCTGGAATTTCTTTATCATTGTTGTAACCATCCAATAAACAAAAAGCCTGTATTTGTGAATCTTCTGTTAAACTATTTGCTTTTATTGTACCTGTTAGAGTTATTGGAGAACCTGGTCTGAAGAAATTATTTATTGGTTTTAAAGCAGTTATCTTTACTCCAAGATCTGTATTTCTACTTTTTTCTACTACTGAATCTATTGCATATGGATTATATTCTCCTGGACGAAGTGCAGCATATAAATCTGGAGAAAGGCTTTTTATTGGCCCCCAAAGTGGGCCTAGTGCTTCTGTTGTGCCTACTTTTGCATGAGTAATTGTTGAATCTACTTGACCTGTTTGTATTTTAGACCAAACAAGTATTCCTCCAATAACTAATAAAATAACAACTACAACAACTATCAAAACTTTTAGTAAGAATCTTATAAGACTTGCAATTGGAGAGAAAATTGTTCTTAATGTGTCAGTAACAAGATTTCCTGAACCACTAGAATTATTTGTTTTTGGAGTTTCCTTACTTCCTCTTTCGGACATATAAATACCTCTTTATTGTAATGTGGCTTTTAATCCAACTATGTTAAAAGAATTTATAGGAATTACCTTTACAAAGTTAGTGCCTTCTACTACATAATCTTTTAAATTACTTTCAAATAAAGTTTTATCTGTTTGCATTAATATTTCATTAGTATTGACTAAGATTCTTGCATTTTTCAGTTTAACTGCCCTATCTAAAATTAAAATTAAATTTAATTTTCTTTCATTTCTTTTTACAGCATTATATTGTTCTTGACTTAAAGAGAAGAAATATGTTGGATTGTTACTTTCTCTTGAGTTTGTTTCTAATTTAATTAGATTAAATGAAAAATCTCCTTTTTCCAATCTAAAAGTTATTGTGTTTAAACCTTCATTAAGTAATGATGAACTTACATCTAATTCTTCTTCAGTAGTTATACAACTTATTTTAGCTGAATGCATTCTTTGTTCATTAATCATAATCTCTAAATGTGCAATATTGCCTGGAATCTGAGCATTACATTGTTGTGTATATTTTAATTTAACACTTGTTAATCTTGATTTTTCTGTTGAAGTTATAGTAAATGTTCTTGTTTCTTCATTATTCTTTCTTTCAAATTCTTGTTTTATGCCTATATCTTTAAGACTGTATTTATTTGTTTGCCAAAAAGCTATTCCTGGAGATGAGACTGATAATTCTAAGTTATTATTATTTTGTAAATAAGACTTAGCTATTTCAATTACTTTAATTCCTGAATTTTTTATTTCTTCGCTATAAATTGTATCACCGTTTACTTTTACTCTTAATTCACCATTTGATTGGTCTACTGAGAAAAATAAAGTTACTTTTGTTGTTTCTTCAAGATCTTCTGTTTGAAATCTTAATAATGGTGAAGATCCACTAAATACACTTTTAGAAACTTGTAAGTTTTGAGCTAATGTTATTATTTTTGGTTCAGATCTTAGAAATACATTAACTGATGGTATTCTATGAACTGTTGCAAAATCAGATAATGGTGTAACTAAACCTGGAGATTCTGCCAGAAGCTCAATTGCATATGGGGATGTTGGTGGTAAATTTCCATTATTTGTATTATTTTGATTTAATAATTGCTCTCTTTCTGCAGGAGGTATAAATAAGATATAAAATACCATAAATAAGGCAATAACAATTATAATTCCTGTAACAGCTGTTCCTTCTTGGGCTCTTTTTGATCTTGGCATGTGAATTAAATTACTTATTGATATTTAAATGTTTTTGTAGGTTTTTATAATGCTTTGAATGAGTATTTTAGAAGCTTAGGTTCCTTAAGTAATAATTGTAGTATAAACTTACTTGGGAAATCCCTTGTATTTTTAGCTAAAACTTCTTTCATTTCTGGTTTTTTGAAATATCCAACAAGATTATTATAATCTTTTTCTGAGAATTTTAACAAAGTGTTTCTTATTTTAAGGTTTAACCATAGATTTAATCCTAATTCTTTTTTCCATAATGATTCATAACTCTTATTTTCGTTTATTGATTTAGTTAAACATTTACCTGCTAACATTGAATACAAAATTCCGCCGTGGGTCGCCTGTTTAATTTGTGTTGCTGCGTCACCAATTAAGTAAATATTATTTTTTTGTGTTTCTTGTTTGGGATTATATATGGGAATCATTCCGCTTTGATAACAAATAAATTTAGCATTTAATTTTTTCATTAGTGAATTAAATTCTTGTTTGGGATTTTTTTCTGAAACTACCCCTATTCTTGCTGTATATTCGTCTTCAGGTATTAACCAACCAAATTCACCATAACCTAAAAATATTTCTACTGTGTTTTTACTAAGAATTTTTGTTTTTACTTTAGCTTGTAAACCTACAATAAATTTTCTATCTTTAAATAAACCACTAGATTTGGCTACTTGAGAATATGGGCCGTCTGCTCCGACCAATTTATCTGTTTCTTTAAAACCCTTATTAAATTTTAATTTTATTTTGTCTTTATTTCTTTCTAGATCTAAGAATCTTTTAGTGTAAAAATTAGCACCAGCTTTTTTTGCCAGATCTGCTAAGTACTGATCTAGTTTCATTCTATTAAAAACATAATCTTGTGGTATCTTTGTTTCAAAGAAATTATTATTTGGAGAATAAATTCTTATTTTATTTATTTTATTAACTATTATTTCTTTCTTTAATGGGATTAATTTTTTAATTTCTTTTGTTATTACTCCTGAACATTGAACTGGCTTGCCTATTTCTTTGTGTTCTTCGTAAACATTAACTTCGTGATTTGATTTTGCTAATAAATATGCTAAATAGCTCCCTGCTGGACCTGCTCCTATAATTGAAATCATCAAGCAATTTAGCCTTGAGAAAATTTATAAATGTAGCTGATAGTTATTAATTATGATATTTTGGTACTTTTTAGTTGTTGTTGCATTTATTTGGATATTATTTGCTACTATTACTGATCTTAAAACTAGAGAAGTACCTAATTGGCTTAATTATAGTCTTATTGCAATTGGGTTGGGAACTAGAACAATTTATTCTTTTATTACTAAAGATTTTAGTTATATTTTATATGGTTTAATTGGGTTTGGTATATTTCTTATTGTTGGGAATATAATGTATTATACAAAACAATGGGGTGGGGGAGATAGCAAGCTGCTTATGGGCCTTGGAGCTGTTTTTGGCAATTATAATGGAAAGTTATTATTTGATTTGGAATTAGATTTACCATTCCTGGCTATACTTGTTATCAATATTCTTATTTGTGGTGCAATATATGGTGTATTTTATTCTGGTTTGTTAGCTTTAAAAAATAAAAATAAATTTTTAATAAACTTAAAAAATAGGGATTTTAGTTATATAAAATATTTTTTAATTTTTAGTATTAGTTTTGCTTTTGTTGCTTATTTTTTATTTGATAGACAAATTTATACCTTATTGATTGTTTTATTATTTGTAATGTTCTTATTAATTGTCCTACTTTATTTCATGAAGATCGTCGAATATATTTTAATGTATAAACTTATAAATGTTAACAAAGTTACTGAAGGAGATTGGTTAATTCAAGATGTTATTAAAAATAATAAGGTAATTTGCAGACAAAGAAACATTGGACTAACAACTAAAGATATTGCAACTTTGAAGAAAAATAATATTAAGAATGTTTTAATAAAAGAAGGAATTCCTTTTGTTCCTGGATTTTTATTTGGGTTTTTATTGACTTTTACATTTGGAGATATATTCTTAACTTTAATACTCTAAGGTTCATGTTTCTTACTTTTAAGAAATTCTTTTTTTAATTTATCTGTATCTATTGGAATAGTTTTTGGTCTCTCTTTTGGAATATTCCCAATAATTTTATCCCTTAATTCGTTTAATTCTTTTTCTTCTGCTTTTTTAGATTGCCATGATATTTGTATGGAATCTTCTTTAGTTCTTGGAATAAAATTAATTACTAAATGTTCGAATCTTTGATTTGCTGCCTTTCCTTCAGATATTACTATACTTACTCCTTCTGAAATTCTTGATACTGCAATGGATATATTCTTTAATGTTTTTGTTATTGTCTCTGTTTCTTGTTCATTAAGATCTGAAAAAGATTTAATATGTCTTTTGGGAAATAATAAAGTGTGGCCTTTATTTCCTGGATTTATTTCTAAAACTGCTAAAAAATCTGAATCTTCGTATATCTTTGTTGTTTGTATCTTTCCTTCAGACATTAAACAAAAAGGGCATTGTGGTGTTTCTTGCTCAAACTGAGAAGTTACTTCTTTTAATTTTTCTTCTCT
>CAYJSR010000005.1:12251-21682 GCA_964373095.1 Candidatus Woesearchaeota archaeon | reverse complement strand
AGAGAACAAGCTCTACGAGACAACGCCGGTGCTTAAAGAATCCGACGAGGCCCGCCGCGTGGCGCTTTTGGCGCTGATTGACGCGGCGGCATCTGTTCTGAAATCGGGGCTGAATTTGCTCGGCATCCAAGCGCCGGAGAGGATTTGACAAATAATCTTTTCTTCCCTTGTGATATGGATTAAATTTTGTAATTCTTTTATTGCATCTAAATGATTGTTAATTTTCTTTGAAGAGTTTAAGACTTCAGCTTTGATTTTATCATTTAATTTTATCTCATTGCCTCTTTTTTCACTAATATACTGATTAATTGCTGATTTTGTTAAACCAAGTCTTTTAGCAATTTCTACTTGTTTTAGGCCTTGGTTTTTCATAGCTACTGCTAGTTCTTTTCTTAATGAAGGTATTACATACCATACTTCTAATTCTTGAGGTAAGTCCATGTTAAAGTTATAAGTTGAAACTTTATAAAGTTAACTATTGTTTACAATATGTCTGTGTCCTACACACTATTGTTTACAATATTCTCTAAAATGCCTCTATAAGCTGTATAAACCTAAACCTTTATATATTCGTTTATACCGAATAATCATACGGTGAATATTCGGTGATACAGAATGATTACAGAAAAACAAAAACAAATTATAAGATTATTGTTAAATAATAAAGAAGGATATAATGTTAATCAAGTAGCTAGAATTCTCGGTATTAGTGTTAGTTGGGTACATGAAACTTTAAGGACATTGGAAAGGGAAGAAATCTTAGTTTCTAATAAGATTGCTAATTCAATATTGTTTAAAATAAACTGGAATAATCTTAAAGCAGAGAAAATTTGTGATTTTGTTATTTTAGATGATTATTCTAGAAATAAAGTTGTTGTGAAGATACAAGATTTATCTACTCAAACAAGCGAAGTTACAAAAGAGAAAGGTATTACTAGAAAAGAATTAGTTCAAGAGAATAAAACTAATTACGTTGTTGAAAATATTTCAAATGAGAATAAGATTGCTTATTCAACAATAATTAGTTCTAGCGGTTATGTTGCTCCACAAGGTTTAAGTCGACCTGGTAATATTGATGGTCCTTACAAACAAGCAAATGCAATGCAGACTATTACACCTGTAGGTTATAGTGTTGCATCTGTTGGTGAAAGTGGAGTAAATAATGTTTTATTTTCTTATGCTACCTCTGGAGCTTTTAATTATGGGGGAAATAGTATTTATAGTTCTACACAAAATTATTATGGAAGAGGCATTGCTGTTCCTCCAGATACCTTAGGTTCTAAACTTTCTAATAATGTTTCTAATTTTACAATTACACAACATACTTCTTCACATCTAATGGCTAGTGCTCCTGGTTGTAAATATTGTGGTCCTGAACCTAAAATTTAAGAGATAATTTATAAATAATTAATTACTATTTTATTTATGATTGTTATACCTAAACTTGGGATATTAGATAATAATGCTTATATCATTGACAAATATAATGAAGCTGTTGTTGTAGACGCACCTGCTGAAGGTGAAAAAATATTAGAAGCATTAAAAAAAAATAATTTAAAACTAAAATATATTTTAATAACTCATGGGCATCCAGATCACATTGCTTCTGTAAGCTTATTAAAAGATAAAACTGGAGCTCAAATTGTTGCTCATGAGAAAGATATGAAATTATTTTTAAAACCTTGGAATTTTATATTAGTTAAAGCTAAACCTTTCAAACCAGATATCCTAATTGAAGCTAATGAAGAGATTAGATTAGGTAAGAATAAATTTATTTCTTTGAAAGTCTTACATACTCCAGGACATACACAGGGAGGGATTTGTTTCTATGAAGAAAAAGAAAAATCTGTTTTTACTGGGGATACTTTGTTTTATGGTGCTATTGGTAGGACTGATCTTCCTGGAGGTGATTTTGAACAATTGGTTAATAGTATAAAGAATAAATTACTTAATTTGCCTGAAGATACAAAAGTATTTCCAGGACATGGGTTGCCTACTTCTATAAAAAGAGAGAGATTTAATTTCTAGATTTTTTGTAATAAATGAATAAAAAGATATATGTTATTGTTAGCAGGATATAATTAATAATCATAAACTTTTCGTTGGCCCAACTTATTCCATTAATATAAAAATTACTTATTGGCCATAAAAAAGGTGTTGGAAAAAAATCAGTACTGTGTGATGGAATATCTATTAATATATGTAATAACCAACCGCCTAAATATATTGGAATTTCTCTTGTTATAAAATAGATTATTCCTATAATTATTAAGAAAATAAGTAAACTATGTGAAAAATTATATCCTATGTAAACATAATCTGGAATAGAACTTAAAGCTGATTTATCAAAATGATTTCCTAATCCTATTAAACTTAGAATAAGATGCGGGCCAAATGCTAGTAAATCTGGAAAAACACCAAAGAATGTACTAATTAATCTATATTTTTTATTATTAAAATAGACTGCATAAGTCCATAAAAAATGTGCAAATATATCCATGGATATAGTAATTACTTATTATATATAAAAATCTTCTTGATGTAACAATTATTAAGTTTTTTAATCATTAGATTACAAGAATACTTATAAGCAGCAATTATATTATGTTATTAGGGCTTTTCTTGGGTTTTTATTTTTTTAATTAATCATAAACTATAATAATCTTGAAGAACTACTTTGTCTAGATTTTCTAAATCTCTAACAATATACATTCTACCGTTACTTATCTCTACTATCTTTTTAGCTAAATTAATTCCTTCTTCGTCTAAATCTATTCCAATAACAGATATTGTAATTCCTAGAGCATATGCTCTTTCTACTAAATTCAAAGTATTTTTATTTGGATCATCACCAACTGTAGGAGCTGCATCTGTAATTAATATTAAATGTTTAGTTACATTACTTCTTGGAAACATATCTATTGCTCTTTCTATTGTTAATGCAATATCTGTTTGTTTTTTAGCTCTAATTCTTACTATTGTTTTTAAGAATTGAGAGAAATCTGTTGTAGGATAAATTGTTTCTTCAATATCACTACCAAATACAATTAATCCAACACTATCATTTTCGTCTATTGCTTTGTAAGCTAATGCAATTCCTGCTTTTTTACATAATTCTAGTTTCTTTCCTTTCATACTTCCAGAAGCATCTAATCCATAAACTATGTGTATTTTTCCTTTACTGTCTCTCTCAAATATCATTAGATCTTCTGTTGTTAGTTCTTGATGACCTTTACGTAATGCTTTTTTAATAGAAGATTTTATTGCTATATCTTTATATTTATCATGTGCTTTGTATTTTCTTGTATTTTCTTTCTCACCATAAACCATAGCTTTTTTACTTTTTTTATCACCTAAACCTTTTGTTCTTAGATCATCTAATTCTTCCATATACATTATTATTGAAGCTAAATCAAAACCCCTATCAGTAATCTTTCCTTCATTATCGATTAAATCTTCATCTTTTAATTCTAATTCTCTTTGCTTTAACTTCTTTTTAATTTCTCTTTGAAACTCTGGAAATTTTATATTCTTCTTTAATGCATTTGTATCTTCACCTGAAGCTAATCTTAGAAAACTCTCACCGTAGATTGCTTCTGCATTGCTATAATCTTTAACTAAGTTCTCAAATATCATGTCTGCATTAAAAGCAAATAAACCTTGGTTTAAACTAGAATCTAATATCATTCCTTGTTGTATTCTTTGTTCATTGCCTTCTACAATAGAATGGCTTAAACCTTCATCTATATCCATTGAGCCTTTTTGCTCATAACCTGTCTTTAATTCTTCAATATTTATATTAGGGAACGTCTACAGAACCTTCTTTTTCAAATGTTTCTTTGAATTTACCAAATTCTTTTTTCAAAAATTCTTTTGTGTCTATAATATATTTTACACTAGGTTTTAATCTTATTCTATGAGCAACTACTGATTCAAATGCCTCTAAAATGTCTTCTATTATAACATCTTTTCTGTTTGAAAGTAATGCATTAGATTGTGCACGTTCGTATAACCCTATAGATGCTCTAACACTAGGAATTCTTTCTAAGTTTTCATTGCTTCTCAATTTTCTTATAAAACTTAAAGTGAGATCTAATAAAACATCTTGGAATCTTACTTCTTTTAATGTTTCTGATTTTATTTTAACTATTTTCTTTTCTATTTCTAATGATTCTGGGTATTTCATGAAAATAAAATCAAATCTATCTAAAAGTACTTCTGATAATTTCTCTGTTGCTGCAAAATCTTCTGGATTCATTGTAGCTATTAAAATAAAATTAGCTTCTAAATCTAGATCATAACTTCCAATAGTTGCTTTTCCTTCTTCTAAAACTTGCAGTAAAGCATTTTGTAATTTCTCTGGGGCTCTGTTTAGTTCATCAAAGAATAAAACTCCTTGATTTGCTTTGAATATCTTCCCTGGTGTGAAACTTTCTGGAGCTAAAGGGCCAAATTTCATTGCTTTAATTGGATCTATATCTCCAAGTAAATCTTCTACTGTTAAATCTGGAGAACCTTGAATTCTAACAAAACGTTCTACTCCTTTTAGAATCTTTAATTTTGCTTCTTCTTTCATACATTGTGGACATACTGGTTTTTCTGGTAAACAATGAAAATTACAATCATTAACTTTTATTTCTGGTAATAACATTGATACATTTTTTGCTAAAGTTGTTTTTCCTATTCCTGGTGGGCCAACTAAAACTATGTGTCTATTCATAATTAGGGCGGAAAGAATTTGTCTCTTTGCTTCTTCTTGTCCATAAATCTCTATAAATGCGTCTTTTCCTTTTAATTCTTTAAATGTTTCGCTTAACATCTGAAAACTATTTATTATTTATTTATAAAACTAGTGTAAATTTAAATTTCTGGAAAGGTTTATATATTACTATGATATATTGGTTCTTTTTTAGTTAATTTTAATAATTCTTTCTTTTAGATAATTCTATGATCAATAAATTAGAAGCTTTTGTTTCAGGAATATTTTATGGAATAAAGAATGTAGTTTATCATGGAATATTTATTGAAGGCATTATTCCTGGTGATGTAGATGTTGCTTCTATTTTAAAACCTAATTTTATGTTTTTTAACGAAGATGAAAAAGTTTATTTTCATCTTTGTTCTGATTATTTGATGCAAATCGGTAGAATTAGAGCTTTGAAATCAAGTATACATCTGGAAAATGATAGACATCCTATTTATTTATTGGGTGTAGCTAAACAAGATCATTTTTTATATCCTTTTACTAGAACAGAAGTGCATACTAGGATGGGTGATTTTATTGATTCTCTAAAGATCGTTCCTTATGATTTAAGTTCTTCTTCTTCTGAAGAAATTTCTAGATTTCTTATTGAAGCCATAAATAGATATGTAAGAATTAGTGAGGATATTCCTAAAACTTCAGTTTCTCGAGCGTAGAAAGTATTATATTCCTGTAAACTTATAAAATTACCTTATTATGGTGAGTGGTGTTGAGTTAGAATCGGAACTTCGTGTTTTAGAAGTAGATCTTTCTGATGTAATTTCTAGAATAAAACGTTTAGGTGCAAAAAAAGTTTTTGATGGGATAATAACTACTTCTAAACTTGAGCGTAGAGAGTCACCTTATTATTCTGATATGGGAAATAATTTGAGAGTTAGACATGAAAGGGGATTTGGTTATGAATTTGATTCTGGTGAACATACAGGTGTAAGACAACCTCTTATTGATCATACTCTTGTTGAAACAAAAATTAGATTGCGAGGTAATGCTGTAACTAGAAACTATGAGCAAGCTTTAATTAATTCTTATGAAGGGGATGCTTTGGATTTAGTTGTAGCTAAATTAACAAACCCTTTACTTGTACCTCCAGAAGGTGGTCATATTGAATATGGGAGAGATAGAAAATCTAGAATTAGTTTTAATGATGCTGGTTTGATAAGGTTTGAATTAGATAAATTAAGTTATGTAAAAGAATTATGTGGAGAAGTTGATATTCCATTATTTTTAGAAATACAAACAAATGATCCTAAATTGACTTTTAGAGTTCTTCGTGCTTTAGGTTATGATCCAAACGAGACTCTACATGGTGCTGTAGAAAAAAGAGTTGGAAAATGGGGATTGAATGAAATTTGTAAATATTATTCTAATAAATTTGGAATTTTATATCAAGATCTTAAGCCTAGAAGTTCTAAATTAAGATAAATATATGGTGGGCCCGATGAGATTTGAACTCACGACTTCCGGCTAACTTAGCTCTCTTGGTTTTTATAATTTTTGTACCAAGAGTGGTCATATAAGACCGGTGCTCCACCAGGCTAAGCTACGGGCCCAATATAAACTTGATAACTTATCTGCTTTAAAAGTTTTTGTGTTTAGTTTGGCTCTAAGGATTTTCTACTAAAAAGATATTTAAAGTGTATATTTATGTAATTTCTTATGTTAATCGGCGTAATAGGAAAACCAAGTGTAGGTAAATCTACTTTTTTTAAATCTTGTACTTTAGCTGATGTTGAGATAGCTAACTATCCATTTACAACTATTAAACCAAATATGGCAATAGGTTTTGTAAGAATAGAATGTATAGATAAAGAATTTAATAAACAATGTGATCCTAGGTTAGGTTTTTGTTTAGAACATAATAGGTTTGTTCCTGTTGAATTATTAGATGTTGCAGGTTTAGTTCCTGGAGCACATGAGGGCAAGGGTTTAGGAAATCAATTTTTAGATGATTTAAGGCAAGCTGATGTGTTTGTTCATGTTGTGGATGTCTCAGGCAGTACAAATGAAAAAGGGGAGAATGTAATTT
This sequence comes from Candidatus Woesearchaeota archaeon, assembly GCA_964373095.1. Lineage (GTDB taxonomy): Archaea > Nanobdellota > Nanobdellia > SCGC-AAA011-G17 > GW2011-AR18 > CAYJSR01. The sequence continues at coordinate 14,894 of CAYJSR010000005.1, read as the reverse complement.
CTTTAAGTTATGATCCTTGTAATGATGTTTTGTTCTTAGAAACTGAATTAGATATGTGGTTTTTGGGTTTGATAAAAAAAGGTTGGGATAGGTTTGTAAGACAACAAGTAGTTGAAAAAGAAAATATATTCAAAGCTGTAACTAAACAACTTAGTGGACTAGGAGTTACTGAAGATATTGCTGAAAAAGTTTTAAGAGGTTTTAATCTTGATCTTAAAACTTGGAATGATAATGATTTAATGAGGTTGGCAATTTCAATAAGAAAACAAACTAAACCTATGATAATTGCTGCTAATAAAGTTGATATTCCGGGTGCTGATAAAAATGTTCAAAGATTAAAAGAAAAGTTTCCAGATTATTTAATAATTCCATGCAGTGCAGATCAAGAACTAGCACTTAGGCAAGCTGCTAAGGCTGGACTAATAAAATATATTCCAGGAGATAATAATTTTAAAATTATAGGAAACGTTAATGAGCAACAGAAAAAAGCTTTGGAATTCATACAGCAAAATGTTTTAGATAAGTTTGGTAATACTGGTGTTCAATCTGTATTAAATAAAGCTGTTTTTGATTTATTAAAGTACATTGCAATTTATCCTGGTGGTGTAAATAAATTAACAGATAGTGAAGGAAGAACTTTGCCAGATTGCTTTTTAATGAAAGAGGGAAGTACTGCTTTAGATTTTGCATTTAAATTACATACTGATTTTGGTAAAAATTTTATTAGAGCTATTGATGTTAAGAAAAAATTAACTGTTGGTAAGGATTATTTATTAAAACATAGAGATGTTGTGGAAATAATTGCAAATAGATAAATTCTTCCTTTAAATTATGAATAAAGGCTAACAGATGATGCTACCAAGGTTCCGGAGGTATGGTTGCTTTTATCAACCCATCATCTGTTAGCTGATCTGAGACAACGTAAGTTTTTAGTGAATTAACTCCTTCAGTTTCTTTTAATACCCTTAAGATATTTGATGAAACATCTGGATTATGAGCTTTAATTTCTGCAATTATATCGTATTCACCATATACTAAGTGAACTTTGTTAACATATTTCTCACCTAAACCTCTTAATGTGCTTAATACATTATTTATTTTATTCTGATTTACTCCTAATAGTGCGAAAACCATCATGTTCCATCTACCTTCCCTTGTTTTTTTATCTATTCTTAAGAAAGTTAATTTTATATATAAGGTTAGTCTATAGTTTCGATATATACTATATATTTCATATAGAAACATTATGACTTATAGAAAAATAATTGGTTTTGGAGATAGTTCTTTTGTAGTTAGTTTACCAAAAGAATGGATTAGAAAGAATGGATTAAAGAAAGGTGAAGTTTTAGATGTTGAAGAAGAAGGAAATAATCTTAAGATTACTCCAAATTTTTTGAAACAGACAAATAAATCTAAAGAGATAAAAATTACCTTTGAAGGAGAATTGAGAAAGCTTAAATCTGAAGTACTTTATGCATATATAAATAATTTTAATGTTGTAACAATAGTTGGAAAGGACTTATATAATTATCTTGATGATATAAAAGAGATTACTAAAGATTTTATGTATCTTGATATTGTTGATCAAACTTCTCAAAATAAAATTGTTTTGAATACTTCTATAAATTTATTTGATATTTCTATTTATGATACTATAAGACGTATGGATAGAATTGTCCTTTCTATGGCTGAAGATGTTAAAAATTATTTAACAGGTAAAAACTCTAAAGTTAAAGATTTATTGGTGAATAAAGAAGAAAATATAAACAAACTTTGTAATCTTATCTTTAAAACGCTTAAAGGAGGATTTAATCCTAATGATAGAGCTATACTTGGTTTAGAAATAAATGATATTTTTTATTATTGGGAACTGGCTCTTTTTATTGAGAAAGTAGCTGATTTGTTAAAGAGAATACCTAGGTTTGCCAAACCAAATGTGCCTGAAGAATTAATAATCTTATTTGATAAAGCTTTAGAACAATATAATGATGCTACAAAATCTAATTTTACTAAAGATTATAAACTTGCGATTAATGTAATTACGAGAAAAAAAGACGTTTATGATTATGCAGATGAAATTATTTCTGATATGGCTGTTGAATATATTGTTTTATCTGAAAAAATTGGTGGAATAAATAATTGTGCAAGTAGTATTGCTAAAGCACTATTAAGATTGAATCTAAACTTGGATACGAAAAACTAAGTCTCTCTTCTGAGCATTTTCTTGTTTTCTTCATAACAGTTCTTGCAAAAATAGCTATATAGGTCTTCGTATTCTTTTCTTGTCTTAAATATTGCTAATTCGTCACAAAGATCGCATTTGTTTCTTTTTGTTTCTTTTGTAATGTTACCCATACTCTTTTAAGTGTTTTAAAAAATATAAAGCTTTCCCTTACTATTTTTTTTGACATACAAAAAAGCAATGATCTTTTTGAAATGGATCTAGTTCTTTTTTATCTATAATCTTTAATTGTTGTTTTAGTTGTTCTTCAACTTCTTTGTAAATTCTCTGTGGAGACTTTGTTACATCAATACTTCTTGCTTTTATTGCAATTAATGCATAACCCCTTGCTTTTAAGAACTGTATATTTTATAATAATATTTATACTTTGTTCTTTTGTGCAATGTCTTGGTAGATTATAT
>CAYJSR010000005.1:7663-12241 GCA_964373095.1 Candidatus Woesearchaeota archaeon | reverse complement strand
ATTTTTTCTTTCCTCACAAACAAAGAGTAGGTCTCTTACAACTCTTGGTGCAAAGTCTAATGCAAACATTATTCCTTTATTTTTTATAATATCTGAAATATAAGATGGAGTATAACCATGTGAAGCTCCTAAATATAATATTTTATCACCTTCTTTTATAGGTATTAAGCTTATTTTCTTTAAGACTGCTGAGGCAAGCTTTGATCTAAATACTTCGAGCACTCTATATTCTTTTTGATCTATTTTGATTAAATTCTCTCCGAAGAAGCTTTTACCAGGAGTTAGATTTTCTGTAAGAATTAATTTTCTTTTATTTCTTTGATAGAAATATATTCCTGAATATTTTGTCTTTTCAATCATAATTAATTAGAATTATTAGTTGTTAATAAGATTATCTTCTTTGTCTTGCAGCAATTTCTTCTAATTTTGGTTTTAATATTTCATTTAGAATTTCATTTTTTAGTGCACTTTCTAATTGAGATAATTGCATTGTTGCTACTGTCTTATCTTGGTAATCTATTGTACCAGTTGAACTAGTATCCCATACATATGTTTTACAAGAGAAACTGCTTTTTGCATTAATTATGTCCTTTGTTCTTTTATCATATCCTGCAATTACATGATATGCTTTTATTTGCCTATCTATTCTTGATGCAGTGTCTGGTCCAAATCCTCTTGCTTCTATAGCTTGTCTTCCGGTTTCTCTTAATATCATCCTATCTACTGCTTCCTTTCCTGAACAAGTTAGAATATAAATTTGATTTACATTTATATATCCACTAGCGTCTCTTTCTTTTGTATGTGGATCTGTTAAACCACTAAGTCTTTGTGCTACTCCTTGTGTGTTTATTCCTAAAAGATATTGTCTTGTTAAAGTATCTACTGGAGGATATCTATTTAAAATTACAACACCTGGTTTCCCATTTCCAAGTCTATCATTTTCTTCTATGAATGGTACTACTCTCCTTTCTAATGCAGATACTGCTTCTTTTCTTAAAGCATCTACTATGTCTTGCCATTTCCTATTACTTGATTTTTGTGTTCTTAGTAAGGCTCTTCTATGGTTGCTAAATTCTTCATCTGAATCTTCTGAAGCTCTGGTTACAAGTACTCTGTAACCTTCTCTTTGTAATGATGCGTATAATCCGTTCGCAAGAGATGATTTTCCTGAGCCTTTTGGTCCGGCAATGCTAATAAAGAAAGTTCCTTCTCTTAATTTTTTAACTAATCTTGAATCCTTATAGTAACTATCTAAAAAATCTTTGTGACTTAAATTTCCTCTTACATGTTTTGGATCAAATATAACTTTTCTCATTAGGCCTTACCTTACCAACCCCTTACTAATAGAATTAATGAAGTGCCTCATTCACTTAAAAACCTTTCGTTTTTGTTGTTACTGAATAGTTGTTTATGATTTGGTTTCTTTTGGCCTAAAGAAGTCTATTTTAACCATTTTAGAAATCTCACTTGCTAAATGTCTTGCTGCTTTTCCTCTTTCTTCAGAAATTGATTTAGTTATCTTTGGATGAGTAAAAATAATTCCAAATTTAGGTGCTTTTGATCCTGTTTTTATATGTCTAAACAATGCTTTTTCTGCACCAAGAACTTGAATTGTGGATGAAGGTAATTCAGCTAAATGTTTTAAAGAACCAGCTTTATCTATTAGACGTGCTGCAATTAATTGTGTTGCTACTTCAGCTAATCTAGGACAGAGTTCATCAGTTAATTTTCCTAAATATTTTTCTTGAGATTCTTGTAATTTATTTAAATTTCTTATTGTGTTTGTTAATTCTATTATTGAATTTAAATCTTCATTGCTCATATTTATTCCAATTTCTTCTTTTTCTCTTTTATTAACTAATTCTAAGAACTTTTCTTGATCTTCAACTCTAGATACTCTTGGAGCATAATAACCATATCTTTCCCTTAAATTAGCTACTAATTTATTTATAATTTTTATTAGTTCATCTATCGTGTGAATTGTCTGAATTATTAAAATATCTCTAGAAGTCTCTTCTTTTAGACTTTGTTTTGTTAATTTTAAGTTTAATTCTCTTAGATCCATTACTATTGCTTAATGGTTTAGCTTTTAAATATTTATCTCTTTCTTCTTATATTTTGATTGATCGCTTTGTTTATTAAGGAGTTTTACTTTAATTATTTTATGTTTAGATATATGAATGTTATGGATGCAATGACTAAAATGCCTGTAGTTGTTGGACCAGATGCCAGTGTAAAAGAATGTGTAGAATTAATGTTAAAATTTAAAGTAGGTAGTTTAATAATACAAGAAAATAAAATTCTAAAAGGTATAGTTACTGAGAAAGATTTGGTAGAAAAGATGATTCTTGATCATTTAGATCCTAAAAAAACAAAGATAAGTTCTATAATGTCAGATAGGGTTACTACAGTTTATTTCGATTCAGATATAATGGAAGCTGTAAAAATAATGACTAAAAAAGATATTAGGAGACTACCTGTTGTTGATAAAAATAACAAACTTGTGGGATTATTAACTATAAATGATGTTCTAAGAATACAACCTGAAATGTTTGAAATTATATTAGATAAAAGTAGATTATTTGCTTCTACAAGAAAACATATTGATAGTAAGTGTGACAGTTGTAAAACTTATGGATTAGTTAGATTAATTAATGGAAAATTTCTTTGTGATGACTGTGAGAGAAACGAAAGAGTTATTAATTACTTAAACTAAATCTTTTTTAATGGTTGTAAAAAAGAGTATAATCAAAAAAAATCTATCAGCTGTTGATCAAGATTTTGATATTGATGCTGTATATAAAGGTATGAAGAAGAAATCGGAAGATTTAGGTTATGACTTTTTTGAACAAGAACAATCTACAAAGTCAGGAAAATATGGTGATGATCTAATCTTTAAATTTAAACTTGTTAAAGATTTAGATTTCTTTGGAAGATCAATCATCGATGTTGAGTTTAAATTTGATGGAATTAATAAGATTAAAGGTGTTGAACATGGAACTTGCAATGTTGAAATAAAATCTGAAGTTGAATTAGATTATAGAAATAGGTGGGGAAAAAATAAGTTTAATAAATTTATATTTATGTTATATAGCAAGATCAAAGATGAAGATTTTAAAAAAATATATATTATTCCAACTATAAAGAATAGCACTGAAATTCAGGAGTTTATAAAAGAAAAGTTTGGTTTCTATGTCGCTTAGAAAGACTTATTAATTAGCTTTCTGAATTAAGATTATGGCAAAAGAGGATTCGATAATTAGTGATGCTAAAATAAAGTATAAAGGAACTTTTGATTTAAAATTATTATATAAAAAATTAAGAGATTGGATGAAGAGAGAAGGTTATTCTGATCCTTGTGAAGACGGTGGTGAGAAAAAATATTCTGAGAGAGTTAAACCTGAAGGAAAACAACTTGAAATTCTTTGGGGAACAAAGAAAAATGCTGAAGCAGATTATTTTAGTCAACAAATTGAAATCAGTTTTTTTATAAATGGGTTAAAAGAAGTTGAAATTGATAAAGATGGTAGGAAACTGAAATTAGATTCTTGTGAGATTGAAATAAAGTTTAATTCTAAATTAGTTAGAAATGCTGCTAAACAATGGAATGAACATAGTGTTATGTTTAAAGTTTATGAGCGATTCTTAGTTAAACATAAAATTGAAGAACATAAAATTGAAGTTTATAAAGATACAAATAAATTAATGGATGAAATAAAAAGCTTCTTTAGTTTGTATAGGTTCTAAAATGCCTTTTACGCCTTTTCATTTGGGAATTGGTTTGTTGATTGGGATTTTATCTTACAAAAGAATAGATTTTTGGGGTTTGTTGATTGGTAGTGTAATTCTGGATGCTTGGCCATTTTCTGTTTTGATTTTTGGTTTGCCTTATAGTTTGCATGGTGCTTCACATTCTTTCTTAATTGCTATTTTGGTGAGCGTTGTTTTTGCATTTGTTGGTTATTTTATTTATAAGTTATTTAAATTTAAAAGATCTTTTAGTTTTCTTTTTTTAGGATTATTAATTGGTACTTTCTCTCATGTTGCATTGGATGCTCCGTTATACAAAGATATGGTTCCTTTTTGGCCTTCTAGTTGGAATCCTGTTTTTGGTTTGTATAATTATAATGATGCTGTAGTTTTTTCTGTTGCTTGTTTTGTTTTTGCATTTGTTTTGTTTATTATATGGCTGTACCGAAAGGATTATTAATGAAATTAAAGTAGTAATCTTATGGTTCATACAGAAAAAGTTGTTAGAGATTTAGAGTTTGGATATCAAGGTGTTTTTGATTTTAAGGAATTATTGTCATTTATAAAGGATTTTTTTAAGAGGTATGATTATGATATAAATGAAAAAGTTTATTCTACAAAGAACAAAGGAGATGTTAAAACTTCTAAGATAAAATGGCATTGTGATAGGAAATTAGATGATTACAACAAATGTGTTGTTAAATTAACTATTGAATTAGAAGATTTTAAAGAAGAGGTTGTTGATGGTGTCAAGGTTATTGATGGAAATTTGAAAGTTATCTTTAATGCAGAAGTTGAAAGAGACTATGATGAAAAATGGAAAAAAGC
>CAYJSR010000005.1:361-7653 GCA_964373095.1 Candidatus Woesearchaeota archaeon | reverse complement strand
AAAAAAGCTCCAAGTAAAAAATTCTTTAGGGCTTTGTATGAAAAATATGTTTCTAGTGAAAAGCAGAGCAAGGTTGATAGTGCTCTTAAAACTATGGTCGAGAATCTGAAAAAAGAAATAAAATCTTATTTGAAAGCTTGAAAACATTTATATATCTCTAAACTCTTTTTACCCTTATGAAAAAAGGTGTTTTTTGTTTAGTATTTTTATTTCTTTTAATATTATATTCTGTTTATGCCGATATTGGTGCATGCGGTATAATAAACTCTTCTGGTAGTTATAGTGTTGATAGTGATCTGACTGCTTCAGCCCTTGATGATTGCTTGCAAATTACTGTAGATGATGTGATATTAGATTTAAATGGATTTATAGTTGCAGGAGATAATCTTGCTAGTGACGCTTCAATTTATATTATAAATGCAACAAACGTAACTGTGTTTAATGGTAGTGTTAAAGAAGCTATAAATGGGATTAAAGCTATAAATTCTTCGTTTGTTAATATAACTGAAGTTTATTCCTTTGATAATTTTGATTATGGGATATATTTTTCTAATACTACAAATAGTTTTATAACATCTTCAAATGCTACAGGTAATTTAGTTATAGGATTCTATGTTGATATTAATTCTTATAATACAACCATAATTAATAATAATGCTAGTTTTAATTTGATAGGTTTTGAGTTTGATAGCCAAAATAATACTATTAATAATAATCTTGCAGCTCATAATACTGATAAAGGATTTTATTTGCTATGGGCAGAACGAAATAGTTTGTATTCAAATTTAGCATTAAATAATAGTTATCAAGGTTTTTTGATTGAGAGTTCTAATTATACAAATTTTACTTATAATAATGCAACAAATAATAGTCTTGATGGATTTAATTTTCAAACATCTAATTTAAATACAATCTCAAATAATGTAGCAAATAATAATACAAACCATGGACTTTATTTAAACAGTGGAGCAGGAGATAGCAATATTACTTTTAATACAGTTTATGATAATCTCTTGAATGGTATTTATTTAGAGGGTGGTTCGCATAATAATAATGTAAATTTTAATTTTGCTTACAATAATTCTCAATATGGATTTTCAATAGAATCTGGACCAGAAAATAATACTTTTTATTATAATAATGCAACAGGCAATTTAAATCACGGATTTTTTATTAATGCTGATATTATTAATTTATCTTATAATCTCGCAGAATCAAATAGTCAATCAGGTTTTTTCTTTACAGGAATTAGCAACGCTATAAGTTTATTTAATAATGCTTCTAAAAATTCAATTAGTGGTTTTGGTGTATCATTTGCTTCCAATGTAAATTTTAGTAATAATTATGCAATAAATAATACACTTTCTCAATTTAATTTTTTAGAAAGCGGCAGTGCAAATTTTGTAGATAATAATTATATAATCAATTCATCAAATAATAGTATTATTATTAATATTACGGGAAACTTTGTATTAAGTGCTTTAATTAATTCTGTATATAATACAATAATAACAGATCATTTGAATTTTTCATTTAATAATGCAACCAATGTCTCTTTTCAAAGAACTAATGACAATCTAACTCAAGAGGGTGTAAATGCAACAAAATGCGTTAATTTTATTATCTCATGTAATCTAGTTTCTAATATTTTATTAATAACAAACTTAACTGAAAGCAGTTATATCGACCAACTTCTGATTTATTATAATGATACACAGGTTATTGATTTAGGTTATGATTCTAGTATGCTTAGACTTGATAGATATGATTCGAACGGATGGAATGAATATGGTAATTATACTGTAAATACTACCCTGAAATATGTTAAATTAAATGGAATATTATCTAATTTTAGTTCTTGGGGTGTTGTTGCGTTTGATGATCTTGGTAATACTGCTCCTGAATTAGTTTTAGTAGATCAAAGTGTTACTATAGGAAATAGTTTATCTTATCAAGTAAATTGTAGTGATATTGATTTAGATACTCTTACTTATTATGATAATTCTAGTTTATTTGATATTAATTCTAGTTCTGGATTAATTAGTGATACTCCTACTTCTGATGAAATTGGAGGTTATAACGTTCTTATTACTTGTGGAGATAGTATTGTGAATACTACAGATACATTTACTTATACGATAAGTGCTGCTTCAAGTAGCAGTTTAGGCGGTGGGAGTAATGGTGGATATAATTTATACGGATCTTATGATTCACAAATTATTAATAAATATAATTATATAATAAATGATTTAGTCAAATGTAAGAGTAAAAAGATCGAATTAATTTTTAAAGATAAGAATAAATATTATTCAGTACTAGATTTAGTATTTACCCCTATTAAAGATATTAAGACTGGCAGTTTATTAGTAAAACGTTATAATAAGTATCTTGATTCAATTAAAAGTAAATATAGAAAAAATAATGAAATTAAAAATAAAATAATAAATAGGATTAAAACTGAACCAAATTTATTAAAAAAAGCAAAGACAATCTCTGTAAATACAAAACAGTTTACGACTAAAAAAATAAATCTACTTAAAAATAATCTATTAAAAGATATTTGTAAAAAAAATATTGACATTATTCCAAGTGCTGAATCTAAGTTAACAGATGATATTGAGTCACAATTAATACAAGAAGTTAATGATATTATAGTCAATGATACGGAACTTAGTGAATTATATGATGAATTGATCGAAAGTGCTAATGAATTTGTTGTAGGAGGAGATATAGCTTTAGTTTATGATCATGATCAAATTAACAGTGCAGATCTTCCTGCTGAATTTATACTTGAAATAGTAAACAATTTAGAAAATGAAGGAGCTGAGGTTGGTGAAATAATTCTAATTCAACCTGATGTGGAAAATATATTAATTCAAAATAATTTAACATTTAAAATTCCTTTATCACAGTTAGGAATAACTTATGAAGATCTAGATGTTGTAAATATTGTTGTTTATGAAGTAAGTGAAATTACAGGTGATAAAAATTTAATAAATTCTGAATATGTTATAGATGATGCTAAACTAAATCTAATAATTACAGTTTATCCAATAGGAGATAGTTATTTCATATTTGCTGCAGAGCCTATATTAAAACTGAAGACTAAGATTGATGTGCGTGATCTTAGTATTACAGAAATAATTAATAAATCAAATAATCAAACTTTAACTAGGTCTGAATCTACAATTAAAAAATCCTTTGAATTAACTTGGGTATTAATAATGCTAATTATTATTTTAATAGTCTTTTTAATAAGTTATTTAATATTTAAGAATAGAAAAAGTTTTATATAAATATGTTAATTGCGATACCTTTATATAGCTTAATTTACTTTCTGAGATTATGGTACAGAGAATTGGTGGTAGTAGAAGTAAGACTAGACATAAAATGTCTAAAAATGTTAGATATAGAGGTAAACTTAGTTTAACAAGATATTTTCAGGAATTTAAATTAGGTGATAAGGTTTATTTAGTAGCTGAACCTAGTTATCATGGTGGAACTTACCATTTAAGATTTCATGGAAGAGCAGGTATAATTATGAATAAAAAGGGTACTTGTTATGAAGTTAAGATTCAAGATATGAATATGAGTAAAACGCTTATTGTACATCCTGTACATTTGAAGAGGTCATAAAAATGGTAGACTTAGATATAGCAGAACAGAGGCCAGTAACTATGGTTGCACTATTTGATAAATTAAATAGTGTAAAAAAGGATAAAGAATTAAATTTTAGAGCAACTAAGGTTTATACATATTTACAAAATTTTGTAAGTTTAAAAAAAGAAGAAGCTGAGGCTTTGTATACTAAATTAAGTGGATTGGGTATATCCAAATTAAGAGATAAACAAATTGTTAAGATTATAGATGTAATGCCTTCAGATATAGATATTTTAAAGTCTTTATTTGCAGGTGACACAATTTCATTAAAGCAAGATGAACTTAAACAGATATTAGATGCGATCAATGGTTAAAACGTTTTTAGAAGGTAGAGAAAATGGCGAAAGAAGAACAAGCGATAATATTGGATTTTTTACCAAATGGGTATTCTATGGATACAAGACCCATGCACCTAAAGACAGCTATAGCTCAAGCGATCGGTAAAGAAACATTAGTTCTATTAGAATTAGTTCCAAAAAAAGATTGTTTTCTACAACCACATGAGGAGGTTTATATTGGAGAAGGCAAGAGAGATAAAGTACATCATATTGTTGGTAGAATTCAATTTAGTAAATTAACTGGAACTGCTAACTCTGAACTTAATTATGTTATTGAAGAACTGGTAAATAAAAATCCAGCTAAATTTATAAATTTTTTTAATAAAGCTGGACCTATAAATACAAGAATGCATCAATTAGAATTATTACCTGGAATTGGAAAAAGGCATATGGTTGCAATTTTGGAAGCTAGAGATAAAAAGCTATTTGAAAGTTTTAATGATATAAAAATAAGGGTAAAATTATTACCTGATCCTGAAAGGTCTATAATTAGAAGAATATTGTTAGAAATAGAAGGTTTAGAAAAACATAGTTTGTTTGTTAAAAATTAATATTCTAAAGATTTGAATTCTTTAAAAAATCATTAGATAACAAAAACCTTTATAAACCTTATAGAAGTTCTTTTTTCTATGGTTGAAGAAAAACAACAATTAAAACCATTTTTTAGGGTTTTAAACACAGATTTAATTGGAGAAAAACCAATATCACAAGCTTTATTAAAAATTCCTGGAGTTGGATTTAGTTTAGCAAATGCTATTTGTAGTTTTTTACATATACCTAAAACTAAGAAAGCTGGTTCTTTTGGTGATGAAGATGCTAAGAGAATTGAAGCCTTTTTAAAAACTGGTAAAGATGTTCCTTCATGGTTGTTAAATAGGAGACATGATGAAAATGATGGAGAAACTAAACACCTTTTAACTTCAGACTTAAAATTTAATTTAGATAATGATATTAAAAGATTAAAGAAAATTAAATCTTATAGGGGAATTAGACATGCACAGGGGCAGCCTACTAGAGGACAGAGAACAAGAAGTCACTTTAGGCATGGTAGAGCTGTTGGTGTACAAAAAACTAAAGTTGTGAAATCTGCTGCACCTGCAGCAAAAGATAAAGGTAAGAAATGAAAATAATATTTTTAAACGTTAAAAATTATGGGGTAACTTGTTAATATGGGAGATCCTAAAAAAACAAGATCAAAGTTTAGTGGTCCAAAACATCCATGGCAAGGTTGGAGAATTGAAGAAGAGAGGATTGTAAAGAAAAATTATGGTTTAAAAAATAAAAGAGAGATTTGGAAAGCTAATTCTGAGCTAAGAAGATTAAATGGTCAAGCTAAGAAATTAATCCGGGCTAGACGTAAATCTGATGCACAATCAGTAAAAGAACAAAAACAATTATTAGATAGACTTTGTAAACTTGGATTGGTTAATGAAGGTGCAGCATTAGAAGATGTACTTGCACTGGAATTAAAGGATATTTTAGATAGAAGATTACAGACCATGGTTCATAAATCTGGATTAAGTCTAACTCCTAAACAAGCTAGACAATTTATAGTTCATGGTAATATTTTTGTCGATGGGAAAAAAGTTACTGTTCCTTCATATTTGATTTCAAGAGATGAAGAATTTAAGATTATTTTCAATCCTAATTCAAGTTTGTCTAAAGACGAACATCCTGAAAGAGTTAAGAAAGCTCAATTAAGAGAGGCAGCAGATAAAAAGAGAAAAGCTGAAGAAGACAATGTTGAAGCTAAAGAATCTCCTGCTGAAATAACTGAAGAAGAACTTGTTAAAATTGAGAAAGAGATTGGAGATGTGGAAGTATAGTTTTTGTTATTACTTTTAAGTTCTTAAGAGTTCTTTTATATTTACAGACAATATTACTATTATGTTTATTAATGATAAAAATTTAAAAGATTTTACTAATAAATTTTATAATATAAAGAATAAAACAAATAATTTTTCTAATTTTAGTTACGAGCTATTTCTAGAAAATAATACTAATATTAAAATATTTAGAATTATTACAGGCATGACAATAAACTCTTTTTCTAAACTGATTGAACTTCCTTATTCTTGGATTTATAATATAGAAAATGGAAAACAATTATTAGGTGAAAAAGCTGCCAAAAATCTTGCTGCTAAATTAAATATTTTATTTAGTAAACATAATTATAATTATGATTTGAATATAATTCTCAGAAATTATTGTTTACTATGTGGGATAAAAAACAAAACTAATATTTCATTGTATTTGAATAAATTAAGTAAAATCGACTATGGTACATTCTTAAAATTTTATAATTTTTTAAATATTACAACAAAGAATTTTTCTAATATTTCTTCTGTCATTCTTGAAGATAGTAGAATTTTTGTAGTTTTTAGATTATTATTAGGATTAAACCAAAAAGATTTTGCTTTCCAATTAAATATTTCTAAAATGACAATTGAAGAACTTGAAAATGGATATAGAAAGATAAAATTCCTTGGAACTGCAAATAATTATGCAGTTAAAATTCAAAAATTATTTATTAAATATAAATATAATAAAGAATTATTAGAGAAAAATTGGGCATCTTGGAAAAATACAAGGAAGACATCTACAATTTTTAATTATAACTGGAAGACGATAAGATATATGAATGGTGAAGATTTTAAAAATTATTTAAAAGAGATCAAGAAAATTACAAATAATTTTACTAATGTTTCTTCAGAACTATTTCAAAGAAACCCCCAACTTATTATGATTCCTAGAATTTTATTAGGTCTCACTCAGAGAGATCTGGAAAAGCAATTAGGTTTAAATGGTAGATATGTTTCCAATTATGAAAGTTTGAGATATAAAACACTTAATATAGGTAAGGCTGATTTATTTTCAAGTTTTTTTCAGTCAGAGTTAAATTCTAAAAGATTATACGATTTAAATGATGAAGAAATTATGAAAAGATTTTTTTTGGTTAAAGAATTAATGTTTACTCATAATAGTATTGGTTCTTTTGTAACTAATGCTAAATTTACTAAACAAGAAAAAAATGTCTTTAATTTATTGAATAAACTAAATAATTTTGAACTATTAACCCATTATAATATTAATACCTCTAAAGGTGTTATCAATGTTGATTTTTTATTGAGATTGAATAATGTCACTAAGTTTGTTATTGAATGTACAGAAACACACTCAATTAGCAAGAAATTTTCTTATAATATCAAAAGGAAAATATACGAAATAGATTATAGGTTTGCTAAAATTAAACATAATTATCCTCGCGTTAAAACGATTTTAATTTTATCGTTT
>CAYJSR010000005.1:0-351 GCA_964373095.1 Candidatus Woesearchaeota archaeon | reverse complement strand
GATTTACTTAGATATAAAATAAAAAAATTAATTAAAGACAATACATTTTCTATTGACGATACTTTTATAAATAGTGACTTAATTTCACTACCAAACCTATTGGAGGGTAATTAAACTTATGAATGAACAAAAATCTAGATGGGGCATAGCTCATATCTATTCCAGTTATAATAATACTATAATCCATATATCTTTTTAGCTTAGACTGAAAGAGTGGTTAACAGATATAACTGGTTGTGAAACTTTGGGCAGAGCCTCTGGTGGAATGGTTGTTAAAGCACATAGATTAGAAAGTTCTCCAACTGCTGCAATGAATGCTGCTAAGATTGCCGCTGAACAAGCAAGAGAAAA
>CAYJSR010000004.1:11553-21878 GCA_964373095.1 Candidatus Woesearchaeota archaeon | reverse complement strand
TAACAAATCCAGATCAAAACACAATAATAAAGGGTTATAAACAAGAAACTACGAAAGGTACTGGTGCCAATTTTAATTATGTTTGGAAAATAGATTCAATACCATCTCCAACTGCAGCAACAGCAAGATTATACAAAGTGATTCCAGATGGAGATAAACCAGATAAATATTCTGTAATGCCAGAAACTAGAACTTTGAAACTTAATGAACCAACATTTATAGAAACAACATTCCCACCAATAAATCAACAAACAAATCAACAAGTATCTCCTCCAGAATATGTTCAAGTCATTGCTTCAAATATTGATTCAAGATATGAAGCATATGTTACAGTAACTCCTGGTGCAGGAAAAGGATTTACAACATCTAATTTTAGAGTAAATATTCCTATAGATCCAAGACCATTTAAATGGACTCCAGATCAATTAGAATCACAGATAAATACTACTAGAAAAATAATAGAAAAATTAGATGGTATAATCACAAAATTAGATAAGTATATTTCAACATTAAAGAAATTATGTTTAGGAGTATTCGCATTACTAACTCTAAAAAATTCATTTACTGGAACCAAGAATTTAGCAAGAAGAATTGTTTCTGATAACTTTAAGACGCAATGCCAAAGAGAAATGGGCGAAGGAAAATATAAAACAATAGACAGATGCTTAGATAAATATTCAGATGAAATAAAATCTTCAACAGACAAAACAGAAAAATATATGGATGAGATTAACACAAAAATAAAAGGAAAGTCTCCAGAGGATCTGGTAAAAGATTCTGGCAGTTTAGATAACAATGCTAAAGAAGAGTGCGGCAATTATAATATATATCAAACAGCAAGTTTAGGTTCTAATTCACAAAGCACAGTAATGGATTGGAGAGATTGTTTATTATACTCTAAATTAAAGAATGATGGTTCTGTTCCTGAATCCTTAAAAGCCTTAGCACAAGAAAAATTAAATAAAGATGTTGGCGGTGAAAGTAAAATAGCATTATATGATCAGGCAAAAAAATTACTTAAAGAAGCAGGAGACGGATTTGATCCAGAGAATGCAACACAAGTTCAAGATATGATTGCATCAATACAAGAAGCAAGAGCACAGCAGAAAAATAATAATATAAATTTATTACATGGAGTCAGATTAACTGATAATGGAGCTGGTGTTTGGAAAGGTTCTGCCTTTGTTCCAAATACAGGAATTGGTTCAGCAGTAAATCCAGTAATTCCATTAAAAATTAGAGGATTAAGTGCATATGATTCCATATTAATCAATTCTCCAAATAAGATTGATGCACGAAAAACAATTTGCATAGACTATCTTCGTGGAAATTGGAATGATAATGGCAAATGTACCAGCAAAGATTTGAATAAAAGAAATATTATAGATGGTGCAGTAGATTCCAAAATTACAGATTTAAAAAAATCAGCAGGATCTGAAAGAGGAGTAGGTTATCAATCATTTGTAAGTGAAAAATATTATACTACTTACATTACTCCAAAAGAAAATGGTCAACCAGTTACTATAGATAAACAAACGTGTGAATCAAATAAGGGTGAATTTGTAAAGAATATTCGAGGTACAGAAGAATGCAAACCTAAAATCTATTCTTCAACAACAAATATAGATTCAGCAGGACAATTAACAAATAATGCTTATTTTTATGGTGCAGATTTAGAAGCGCAATTTGATTCAAATGGTCAAGTAGCTTGTTATCCAACAGGAAAAGGTGAATTTGCAGTAATTTTAGATCGTTTCCCTAATGGAGATATTAAAATTATGAAATTAATGAACGTTGGTTCAAATGGAAGAATGGAATGTGGAAGACCAGGCAGTGATGATGTTTATGTTTCAGAAGGAGATGAATCAATAGAAATAGCAAAATCTCCAAAAAAGCAAGCAGCATTACAAAAAGCTCCAAGAGGTAGATGTACAAAAGATGGTGCAGCTGGTTCAGTAAAACCAGGGGATTATATTAGCAATCAGAAAATAGATGGAAGAAAAATAAAATGCAGCTTATCTTCATTAGATACATTAGATGCTTTAACACAGCCAAAATGCATTGATGTAATGGATCCAACAGATTGTAAATGGATGTTTAATTTCTGTGATCCGGTAATGTGCCCAAGTTCAAGATGCACCCTAGGTGGTTCAGTTCCCCCAAGAAATGTAATTCAATCAGGTTTAGTAGGTTCAGTATTATTATGTGCCCCAAATATAAAAGAAGGAATATATCTTCCAGTATGTCTGACAGGAATAGGTGCAGGTCTTAAAAACATAAGAAGTATTTTAGAAGGTTATGCAAGTTGTTTAGAAATAAATCTTAAAGAAGGAAAAAATGTAGGCTTCTGTGATTATATAAGGTCAGTAGGAATATGTGAAACAGTATGGAAAGAAACTTATAATTTAATTGATATTGGTGGAAGAGGAATTATAGACTGGGCCTCAGGAAGTATTTTCGGAGAACCAAAAGGCGGTGGAGAATACTTAAATTTCAAAAGTAGTTTACAAAATGTTGGAGATAGTGTACAAGTTTTCACAAAAGAATATGAAACAACTTACACAGCTCAGTTTTTATCACAATCAACAGCAGATATAGGAACACAGATTTGTAGATTAAGTGTAAATGGAAAACTTCCTTCAATAGGAAAAATCTTAGATCAAATAACAGAACCAGAAAATCCACCACAATTTACTGCATTCTTTGATGAAGTTCCTTATGCTGCTCCAGGCGAAGCTTCAGGTTTACCTAATATTCCTACTGGAACTCAGCAATTATCTTTATATAAATCATTTTATCATATTTATGCAGGTACAGGATTTTATCAAGGAAGTTATTCTAAACCTCAAAGTTTATTTGCACCAGGAACTCAACCAGGACCAGCACAGCCAATTGTATACTCAGTTTATTTAACAAATAAAGAATCTACTTTACAACCAATGTATGTCACACAACCAGGAGATTTTGCTTCATGGCAGGTAACAATAGAAGCAGGAAAATATGCACAAGAATCTGTACAAAAAGTTGGACCAAAAGGTTATAACCAAATCTGTGTTAATATAAATGGAATTGAACAATGTGGTTTTGGAAGAGTTTCAAGTTCATTTGGATTAAAAGAATTGCAAGATGTAGTAACTGGAAAAGATGCAGTACAAAAGATTGATTCAGCTGACAAATGTGTTCCAAATAGTCAAACTACCCCGCAATATTCAGCAGGAAAATTAGGAGCTTTAGCAGCTTCTTCAATAGCAGGAGGAGGAGTATTAACAGGTGTTGTAACTTCAAATGTAGATCAAAACCTCTATAGTCAGGGAATAGTAAGAGTTTGTGGAATATCTGCACCTACACAAGAAACTGGAAGATGGAAAGCTGTAGGTACCTGTGGTCAAGATGCAAACAATATTTCAAGAGGTGCTTGCTGGTTGGATATGCAATCTGTAAGCATTGATGATCTTGACATTAAAAATGAATTAGCTTCAGAATTAATGAATAGGGCTAATCCAGGAATTACACCAATTGATGAACAAAAATCAAAAGGAGCATTAGCTTCACTAAATCAAGAAAGAAATAATATTATAGATTCAATTAGAGATTTAGTTCAGAAAGCTAAAATAAAAACTTCTGAACCAACAATTGCTCCTGCAATACAGTCAAATACAAATATTAGAAATGGAAATAATAATATTGAGAGCAATAGTCAAACAACGACAGAAATAGATTTCAATGATCAATATCTAAATAATAACATAAACAATAAAGGCCAACGTAATGATAAAATTAAATATATAATATTGCACCATACAGCTGTAGATTTAGCACAAACAATTAGTATATTCCAAGATGCAAGCAAAGGTACATCATCAAATTATGTGATAGATAAGGACGGAACAATCTACAGATTATTAAATGATAATACAGTTGCAAACCATGTTAAAGAGAATTCAAAAATATCAAATCTTCTTCAACAATCAATAGGTATAGAAATTGTAAACTCAGGGGCGCTAGCTGACCTTTATACTGACTCACAATATGAAAGCTTAAATAAATTATTAAATTATTTAGAAAAAACAAACAACTTACAACATAATGATCAAACAATAAAAGCGCATTATGAAGTTGACCCTCCATCAACAACAAAAACTAGAAAGTGGGATCCCTCACCAGGCTTTAGTTGGAATAAAATAGGGTTACAAGGGCATCCATTATTACATAACATTATCAACAGGGACACTTGTGAATCAGAAATAAACTTCGAAAACACAGGTTATTGTTGTGACCAAGTTTATAGGGTATTACCAGCTTATTAAAAAATGAAAAACAAAAAAATAATTTTAATGGTATTTGTACTAATTCTACTTACAAGTATTTCTATATATGCTGAAAAAGAGACTACTACGCCCGTAGAATCTGGTGCAGAACAAGTTTCAGATGGTGGAGCCATTACTATTGTAATTCCTATTGTATTATGTGATCAATTATGGAGTAAAGATGGTTATTCTTGTATTCCTGGAAATTTAAATGAATTACAATCCCAAAATTATATATGTAAAACAACAAAAAAAGATTGTAATAATAATTGGTGTTGTGGAAATAATCCAAAATTATATTGTTGTATTTTAAGATCAGATCCAATAACTATAACCAGAAATATAGGTGATAATTTTCTTTCAATAACTAATGGTGAAAGTATTTCTAGTTTAGTTGAAAAATATAAACGATTAAGTATCCCTCCAGAAATAACTTATCAAGCACTATATAAAAGATCTGTAGATATTAAATTAGGAGTTACAGCCTTATATGAAGAAGCAACAGGTTACAAACAAATTGCTGCATTAAAAAGAGAGTTTTTAGGTGTTCCAACTGGCTCTTTGAAAAAAGGTAATGTCGATTCTCCAGTTCCAGTTACTAAAGTTACACCACCCAAGACAACAGGAAGTGTTAGTGCTAAAGATGTAGAAATAGGAAAGCCAAATTGTGATGATATTAAACTAGACGAGAATCATAATATAATTAGCATTAATGAATGCGAGACTAAAAAATTAGATTTTAAAGATGAGAAAATAGATGCTTCAGATCCAAATTATTTATATAAACTTAATTTTGATAAATTTAAAGATGGATACTATCTTTTATATATTCCGCCTAAGTTTGGAAGTGAAAGATATGTAAGCTTATTAAAAATAAGAATATATCAAAAGAGGATCCAAGAGGGCACCCTAACAGCAATAAAGTTAACAAATGATGAACCAAGTTATATTGAAAAAGGAGTACTAGGAAAAGACCTGCAAATATACTTAAACGGAGAAAAGGTAACTCCACATCCCTCAATCTCAATATCTTATTTTGATTCAGATAATGTAGCTACAAGCTCTACAGAGGAACTACATAAAGAAATAATCCTTACTAATACAATAATAATAAAGAGAGGATTAACAAACAGGGATATTTATTTGAAATACGAAAATGATAGTTGGGGCACTTGTACAAGCTATTTTTCATGTAGTGATTTTTCAAATATTAAAGACAATATTCCTTCTGGATTTTCAGGTTTAATAAATTTAAAAGATAGTAATGGTCTTGAAGGTTTAAAAATAATTTTTAATAGATTTGCATATCTAGATATACCTAATAGCGATGTAGATAATAGCATAAAATTACACATCAAAGCTAAGACTCCACAGGGGGATTTAAATTTTATTAAGTTTTCAGCTGATGATAATAACAATAAACTTATTCTAGTTGAAGAAACAATTCCACCAATAGTTCATCCACCATATTCTAAAGAAACAGCTCTAAATGCGTTTATAACAAGGGCAACAAGTTATGCCCAAGAATATCCAATGGTAAAATTAAAAAAAACATTAGTTGAAAATAGATAATAACTAAAATGAAATCAAATAAAAAGAAATTAATCTTAACAATAACATTAGAAATAATTTTCGCAATATTATTAATTATATTATTAGTAGTTGTAAAACAAAGAGCAATCTCTTATCTAAATGAAATACAAGATCAATACGGAGATCTAAATTCACTGCAAGAAGAATTATCAACTCAAAATCTATCAAATTATGATCAACAAAAAGTAACCTCAACATTAACAGATATAGATTCTAAATTAGAAAAAGGAATTACTTTAATTAGATATATCTTACCAATTTCACTAATACTATTATCATTAATATTTTATTTCTTAATCTGGAGAATAACTTCTAAAGTTAAAGTAAAAAGATTCATATTGTCTTCAATATTACCATTAATATTATTACTAATGTCAGTATATTTTACATTAAATTATATAGCTTTCTATTTTAATTTCTCAGAAGATTCACAAATAATATACTTAATAGTCTCAATAATATTATTAATAATAACTTATTATTTTAGTTTATTCATGCTATCAAATAATAAAAGTTTAAAAGAAAATTTAAAATTAGCAAAGAAATCTATTTTAAGATTATTATTACCATTTACAATAACAATACTAACAAATCTTTTATTCTTAGTAGGGATATTTATTTTATTTTTCTTAAGTTATATCCAAGAACAACTAATAGTACCTGGATTAATAGTCTTAATTTTAATAATTCTAATGAATTTAGAAAGAAATTACTTAGTAAATAAAATTAATTCATAATGGCTTCAACTTAATTGAGTATAGACAGTATCTGACTAATCCGAGACTCCGTCACAGAATTTTTATATAAAAAATAGAACATTCTCCAAAGATTTTCAACTGAAAAAACTCTTTTCATATTTAAATCTTTATCAAGAAAAAATACTTTGACTTTTTAGAGATAATAAATTATATTTTTTCATAGAATATACTTAGATCTTCTGGAATATAAGTTTCGAGTAAATAACCCTGTCTAAAAAGTATGTAAGGGTATCTAAAATGTATGTTGTCATGTCTAAAAAGTATGTAATGTTTATTTATAATAAGAATTATTTGTAAACTATTCCTTTTGTAAGGTGTATTAAGTCTTTGCAGTTTTTCTTTACTTTGTTGATTTTTGTTTCATGTTTTTCTTTTATTCTAACAACCACTTCCATAATGGTATTATTTTTATTGTTTTATTTTCTATTTTTTCTTCTTTGTAATCAGATTCATTTGTTATAATTATTCCTTTGTTTAGTTTAAAATGATTTAATGATGTTATTAATGAGTTTATTTCTCTGTTTCTTGTTTCATTATTTGATAAGTTAGTGCATACTTGTATTATTGAAACTATTTTTTTACCTTCTTTCATTATGAAGTCTATTTCTTTATCTTCTGTTGTTTTGAAATAGTTTATAGTAAGTAGTGGGTTTTTTTCTTTTTGTCTTAATAATTGAAGGAATACAGTATTTTCTAGTCTTTTTCCTTGTTCTTGAATTGAGAATAAATTCAGGAAGCTTACATCATCAAGATATATTTTTGGTATAGATAAACCACTCTTCTTTTCAGAGTTTTCGTATTTTCTTAGTGCGAAAATAAAGAATGAATCTTCGAAAATATTAAAATTATAATATAATGTGTTTTTGCTTATTTTAATTCCTTGTGATTTTAGGTTATTATATAGACTATTTATGCTTAATTCTTTAGCTGTAGAGCTTATTAATGAATTCATTAACCATCTTATTATTTTTGTGTTTTTTAGGCTATACCTCTCGACTATATCTTTGTATATTACAAGATCGAAATAATCTTTTACTATTTTCATTTTTTCATTCTTGTCATTTTCTAAAACTACTTCAGGATAGCCTCCGTATAGTAGATATTCTTCAAGGTAATTAAGTAATCTTGATTTTGTTTCTGTGTCTATTTTATTAATATTAAACTTGAATTTTTTGAAAGCTAAAAATTCTTTAAAAGATAATGGAAGTAGAAGATTGGTTATAGATCTGCCTCTTAATGATGTTGCTATTTCTTTGCTTAATAATTTTGATGATGATCCTGTTAAGAAAATTTGGCAATTGTATCTGTCATAAATATCTCTTATAGCAAGTTCCCATTTGTTTATTACTTGAGGTTCGTCTATGAATATGAAAAGTTTTTTCTTTATTATTTCTGGAAATATAGACCATTGAACTTCTATTAATTCACTTATTTCTTTATATGATATATCACTTAAAATAGGGCTTTCAAAATTAAAATATAAAATCTGCTCTTTAAGTATTCCTGATTTTTCCAAATTTTGTATTTTATTAAATAATAAAGAAGTTTTACCAACCCTTCTAGCACCTATAACTGTCTGAATTTTATTGGATTCTTTAATTATTAATTCTCTGTCTATAAGATTGAATTCTCTTTTATTAAAATCCAATAAATAACGTTTTATCTTTTCTGTGTCCATAACTATAATATAAACAAACTAATATATAAAAGTTTCCCTTTCAATAGGGAAAGAATAAACAGATATTTATCTTTCAATAGGGAAACTAAAATATGGACTATAGCAAATTAAGCCAGTATATAAATAAAAATGATATGTCTAAAAAGTATGTAAGGGTATCCAAAATGTATGTTGTCATGTCTAAAAAGTATGTAATGTTTATTTATAATAAGAATTATTTGTAAACTATTTGTTTTGCATGATTTCTTTTGTTTTTATTATTATTTCTTTTGCTAAGTTTGTAATCTCTTCATATAGTGATTCTTTTAATTTGATCTCTACTCCATATTGATAATGTTCTCTTATTCCTACTATAGTGTTTTCTTTATCTTCTGTGTTTATTGAATATATTTTATCTAATATTTCCTTCTCAAGATCTATCTTGTTTTCTTCTATTAAACTATTGATTAATGCGAAAGTACATTCTTGATTTCTTGATTCATATCCATATTTTATTGCTATTGCTAATAAACATTGGTACATTGAATAAAATATTGTGCTTGTGCTTATGTCTGGAAAGTTTCCTTTTTTTAGATAATCTGTTGCTGATAAATAATGCTCTGCTTTTTTAATATGATCCTCTGCTTTCCTTATATCGGGTTTTATTATTATAAGTCCTCTATGTATTTTACCTTCTTGTTTTTCTTTTTCTGCTTTTCTTAGGCACCATTCAACTTTATTCTTTGTTTGGCTCATTTTTGATCAACTCCACAAATTCTTCTGTACCTGTAATAACTATCCCTTTTATAATATTTATTATTACAGAATCATTTTTGTTTAAATTATTTTTTAAGTCATCTACTAATTGATATACTGGATGTATTTCTTTATTGCTTATTAATTTAATTTCTTCTATTTCTTCTTTTAACTTTTCAAAATTTTTTTGTGTTGTTACAAACATTACATCTATATCCTTAGCTTCTCGCCCCTTTGTTAATACTGAACCAAATAATATAATTATACTAGCTTTTGTTATTTTATTTCTTAATTCATTAATCCAAACTTTTACATATGCTGTTGATTGTTCTGCTTCTCTTTTCAATAAAAATGATATATAGTTCTGTACATATTCTTTGCTGAGATTTAGACTGAAAAACTTTGCTTTTCCTAATTCTTTTAAGATGATTATATCTTCTTTTTCAAGTTTCTTAGATATTTTTAAACATCCCATTCTACTTATCTCTAAAACTTTTGAAAGATTACTTGAATTATAATTCATTTTAGGATTTTTAAAAATAGTTAATATAAACTTCATTTCATTATCAGTTATGTTTTTCATGTAAACCTCTAATTTACATATGTAAACTATTAGTTTATATAGTTTTCTGTTAATAAGGTAAAAACTTCGCTTAGCTTTTAATCCTAAATTTCCCTTTCAATAGGGAAAGAATAAACAAATGTTTCCTTATATATAGGGAAATCTTAAAACAATTAAATCTTAGCATAATTATCATATAATCCTATATCTTTGATTTTCTCTTCTCAGGTATTACTACTAGTAGGTCTATGTTTTCCTTAAAATTCTCATATCTTTTTTGACTATTGTATATATCATTTTCTGCCATGTGTTTTCACCTCATTATTTTATATGAATACTAGAATATAATTTTGCGCCAGACGACATTTAGAGTTCAGACCATATCATTAAAACAGTTTAGCTGGCTAAAATATAAGATAAGTGCGGGGAACAGGATTCGAATTCGCAACCTTTTTCCGTGAATGCTTTTCGCAAAATGGTTCCTGCGTAGACCTAAGTCACTAGGTCCTAAGCCAAGCCTTCTCAATATTAGATAATATTAAGATCTAGCCCGTTTGGCCACTCCGGCATCCCCGCATATAAGAAATTAGATTTAGATTCTTTAAAAGTTTATGTATAAATTAAAATTAGTTTCTATCTCTTTGTATTCTTTTACAATTTCTCTTAGTTTGCCAGTTAAATCTTTTTATTCT
>CAYJSR010000004.1:0-11543 GCA_964373095.1 Candidatus Woesearchaeota archaeon | reverse complement strand
ACTCTTCTTGCCCATTGAATGTGTTCCCTTAGTCAGTTAAAACACCTTAAGCTGTAGAAATAAATATGATTGTATCTCCTCTAATAAATACAGTTCCTAATTTTCTAGAAACTTCACCATTAACTTTTTCTTCACAAGAATCCAAAACCATGTTAACATGTTGATCAAAAGACTTTAATTTTCCAGTAAGTTGTTTTCCCCCTTTAAGATCTAGAATAACACCCTTTCCCTTAGCATCATTTAAAGTATCAAATGGTCTTGTTTCCATAAATCTTAGGCAAATAAATCTCTATATAAAGGTTCCTATAGAAATTAGTAATAAAAGCAAAAATTATTTAAATAGTCCATAGTTTCAGCTTACAATGGTAGTTTATCAGAAAAGATCAAAGAGAAAAGTAACTGGCGGTAGATATATCGCTTCTGAAAAGAAAAGATCAGGAAATATGGGATCACTTCCAACATTAACAAAAGTAGGTCCTAAGAAATCAAAAGTAATGAGGGAACGTAGTGGAAATTTAAAACACATATTATTATCAATAGACAAAGTAAATGTTCTTAATCCCAAAACAAAGAAATCACAAGTAACTGATGTAGTAACAGTAATTGAAAGTCCAGCAAACAGGCATTTTATAAGAAGAAACATTATAACTAAAGGTTCAATTATAGATACAAAATTAGGAAAAGTAAAAATAACTTCAAGACCTGGTCAAGTTGGAACATTAAATGGAATTTTAATTTAATTTTTCTTTCTAAACTTAAAATAAACAATTAATATTATAAGCAAAATTATAATAGAAACTAAAATTATAGTTCCATAAGATTTGTTCTCAGAAGTATTAGATTTAGGAGTGACTGAATCAGGTGTTATTAAATTATTAGTAGATCCATTGCTAGGTTCTCCTCCAAAATCTTTACTATTTTTAGGAAAAGGCAAATTAAAGTAAAATACAACTTCTCTTTCTTCAGGATTAATATCATAACGTGTAATAATTTGTTGCATTACTAAAAAAGGATTAAACTTATATGGATAATTCAAACGAACTTCCTTTCCAGCAGGAATTAAAGTCTCATTGTAATCACTTCCATCTATTGAAAGTAGAACTTTAGTTGAATTCCTTCCAATTTCTTGAATTATCATTGAATTTCTTATCAATTTTATATTAGTATCTGGGTCAACAACATTAAAATCAAGCTTTGTTCCTTCATGAAGTCTTAAATAAGTCTTAGAAAATAAAGGCAAAGAAGCAGTAGTATTCTGCCCATAAGGAATTTCTATCTCATTTTCTGACTGGCTCAAAGCCAAGACATAAGGCAGTATTAGTAACAATAAAACAATTACAAACATAATCTTAAGTTTCATAAAATTATAAAATTTAAAGGTTATATAAGTCTTACTAAACTTAGTTCTATACTTTTTTAATATTAACCCTTTTAGAACGAATAAATAGGAAGCTTTATATAGGATTTAAGCTACAAGTATATAAAGGTTTTCGTGAGATTATTAAGGGGTAGTAAATTATAGGGGAAAATCGCATAAGAATGGCTGCAGAATACATTAAGAAATGTCCAGAATGTGGTGGAACTAATCTTCTAATTCAAAAAGATAAAGGAGAAGCTACTTGTAGAGATTGCGGTCTAGTTATTGAAGAAAAAATGATTGACTTTGGTCAAGAATGGCGTGAATTTAGTGATGAACAAGCATCAAAACGTAGAAGAACAGGTGCTCCAATGTCATGGACGAAATTTGATAAAGGTTTAGGAACAGATATTGGTCAAAAAGGAGACATTTACCAATTAAATGCAAAAGGAAAAAATAAATTCTTTAGATTAAGAAAATGGCAGCACAGAATAAGCACTGCAATTGAAAGAAATTTAAAACTAGCATTAGCAGAATTAAAAAGAGTTAGTTCATATTTAAAATTACCAAAAAGTGTTGAAGAAGAAGCAGCAAGAATTTATACAATGGCTGTTCAAAGAGGTTTAGTGCGTGGTAGAAGTATGGAATCAGTTGTTGCAGGTTCATTATATGCTTCTTGTAGGAGACACGAAGTTCCAAGAACCTTAGATGAATTATCAGAAGCTTCAGGCATAGATAAAAAAGAAGTTGGAAGAACTTATAGGTTTATCACAAGAGAATTAGGAATAAGAATTTTACCAAGCAATCCAGTTGATTATTTACCAAGATTTGTTTCAGCTTTAAAATTAAGTGCAGAAACTCAGAGTAAAGCAGTTGATATTTTAAACAAAGCAAGGGATGCAGAATTAACTTCTGGTAGAGGTCCAACAGGAATAGCAGCAGCTTCATTATATGTTGCAGCTTTGATGAATAATGAAAAAAGAACTCAAAGAGAAGTTGCAGATGTAGCTGGAGTAACAGAAGTTACAATCAGAAATAGATACAAAGAATTATTAAAAGAATTAGATTTAAAAGATAAAGTTAAAAAGAAATTATTAAAAGAAGCTGAAGACGAGGAAGAAAGTAAAAAATAATGTCAATTGACGAAACTATTAATCAATCTAATCAAAAACAAGATTATAGTTCAAGAAATGGAACATTCCTTATTAGTCTGTTTCTTGCATCAACATTAGTTGGTACCGGTGTATTTTTAAAATAGGATCTAGCAGATAGATTCCTTGCATTAATTTCACATCAGACTTATGAAGAATTAAAAGAACGCGAAAAGATTGTATATACAAGAGAACAAGAAAATAATATTAATAATTTTTTTACCAAATGTGATGTTAATCAAGACGGTTACGTTGATAGAAAAGAATATGCAAAATGTAATAGTTATTAAAAATAATTTTTAGGTTAAGAAATAGATTCTTTACAACCTAAATAATTATATATCTCAATTTATTAAAAAACTAGTGGTAAATCCAAATATTCTTTCAGCAAGATATGCTACTCTAGATATAAATGCAATTTTTTCTGAAGAAGGAAAAATATTAGCAGAAAGAGACTTATGGTTAGCAGTTATGAAATCACAGAGAGAACTAGGTTTAGATATTCCAGAAGATGATATTCAGAAATTTGAAGACGCTAAAGAGAAAATAGATCTAAAAAGAATTAGAGAAATAGAAAGAGTAACAAAACACGACGTAAAAGCTAAAATAGAAGCATATGTAGAAGTTGCAGGAACAGGGCAATATCTCCACAGAGGAATGACTTCGAGAGATCTAACAGACAATGTTGAACAGATGCAAATTAAAAATTCAGCAAGAATAATATTTGATAAAAATATTTCTGTCTTAAGACACATGTTAGATAATGCTAAAAAATATCAAGACTACATAATAACCGCAAGAACTCACCATCAACCAGCACAACCAACATTATTAGGAAGAAGATTTTCAATGTGGGCAGAGGAATTATTATTCCATCTCAAAAGTTTTGAAAGTTTTATAGACAATTATCCATTAAGAGGAATTAAAGGCGCAGTTGGAACACAATTTGATATGCTTACTTTATTCAAAGGAGATAAAAATAAAGTTGTAAGATTAGAAGAATTAGTTGCAGAACAATTAGGATTTACAAAAGTTTTAAATTCTGTAGGTCAAGTTTATCCAAGATCATTTGATTATACAATTGTAAACCATCTTGCACAGATTTCTTCAGGTTCTGAAAATTTTGCAAAAACTATGAGACTAATGGCTGGATTTGGTCTTGTTGATGAAGGTTTTGAAGAAGGACAAAGTGGAAGCACAGCTATGCCGTATAAAATGAATACAAAAAATTGTGAAAGAATTTGTGGTCTTGCAAATTTATTAAAGATGTATGCAGATGGTGCATCAAGAATTTCAGGCGATCAATGGCAAGAAGGAGATGTTTCCTGTTCTGTTCCCAGAAGAGTAATAATCCCGGATGCATTTTATACTGCTGATGGTTTAGCTGAAACAGTTTTAACAGTATTAAATGGAATGAATGTTTATGAAGGAGAAATTATTCACGAATTAGATAGATATCTTCCTTTCATGGCAACTACAGAGATTTTACAAAGAGCTGTTTCTGCTGGAGTAGGAAGAGAAGATGCACATAAAATAATTAAAGGTTATGCTGTCGCAGAAGCTAAAAGAATGAAAACTGAAGGTTTAACTGATAATTATCTATTAGATCTAATAAATGCAGAAGCTAAAAGAATGAAAACTAAAGGTTCAACTGATAATTATTTATCAGATATACTAGCCAGCGATCCTTTATTTATTGAAGGTTCAACTGATAATGATCTATTAGATCAAATAGCTGGCGATCCTTTATTTATTGGAGCAGGAATAACAAGAGAAAGTATTCAAGAAGCAGTTGCAGATAAAGAACATTTTGTAGGCGATGCAAGAAATCAAATAACCCGTGTTGTTGAATCTGCAAATGAAATTTTAAATAAATATCCAAATGCAACAACCTATGAACCAAGACTTATTTTATAAATATTTCAACTTCTTAGCCTAAATCTTTATAAACTATTTAATTTTCTAAAAGTTATGTCAATTTTAGTAGCATGTTTAAGTACTGGAAAAGGAACTTGGGGTCACGTCTCAAGATTAATAGCAGATGGACAATGGGACAAAATATTCTTAGTTACAAATGAATTTGGTAAAGAAAATTTCAATAATGAAAAGCAAGCAGAATTAATTTTAGTAGATTCAAGAAAAGGAATAGAAGAAATAAGGGATGAAATAAAAAATGGATTAAAAGGAAAGATTTCAGATATGGAAGTTTCTACTAATTTTATCTCAGGTGAAGGCAAAGAACACATGGCATTACTTTCAGCAATTATTCAATTAGGTTTAGGTGTAAGGTTTGTAGCATTAACAAAAGATGGTGTTAAAGAACTTTAGAAATCAAAAACCCTTATATATCTAGTTAAACATTTAATTTAATATGGGAGAATTATTTGATAAAATGCTAAAGTCAGATGAATCTATTTTTCTTAATCCTCAATTCTTAGATTATGATTACCAACCAAAATTAATTCCATTCAGAGAATCACAACAACAATACATTGCAACATGTATCAAACCAATACTACAGAAAAGAAATGGTAAAAATTTAATAATAATAGGTAAGCCTGGCGTAGGTAAAACAGTATGTTTACGTCATGTGTTAAATGAATTAAGAGAAGATTATAATAATGAAGCATTTTGTTTATATATAAACTGCTGGAAGAGAGATACTTCTTTTAAAATAATTAATGAAATTTGTACCCAAATAAATTACAAGTGGGTTCATAACAAAAATTTTGATGAATTAATGAAAGAAGCTGCAGAAATGATAAATGAAAAATCAGCGGTAATAGTCTTAGACGAAGCAGACAAACTACACGATCAGGATATTATTTATAGCCTATTAGAAGAATTTCATAGAAAATGTTTAATTCTAATTACAAACGATTATAATTTTATAGCACATTTAGACAACAGAATAAAATCTAGATTAATTCCAGATTTACAAGAATTCAAACCTTACAATCAAAAAGAAACTTTAGAAATATTAAAACAAAGAGCTGAATATGTGTTTTCTCCAGGAGTTTTAAATCAAGAACTTTTAGAACTAATCGCAAAAAAAACTTTTGAATTAGAAGACTTAAGAGTAGGATTATATTTACTAAATCAATCAGGTGAAATGGCAGAAAATAAAAGTTCAAAAAAAATAAATTTAGAGCATATTAACGAAGCAATATCTTCATTAGTAAAAACAAATTTAAATACAGATTCAGATATAGAAACAATTCTAGAACTTATAAAACAAAACTCAGGCAAGACTAAAACAGAGATTTTTAAGATTTATGAACAAAAAGAAGGAAAAAGTTATAGAACATTCCAAAGAAAAGTGGTCGAACTAGAAAAACAAGGAAAAATAGTTTCTAAAGAAGAAAAAGACAATTTAGGAATACCAATATTGGAATTTAAGGAATAGGTTTTAAATGGATTTAAACTAATCTCCAGTCGAAATAGTTCTACAATATATAGTTTAAATTACAAGGGTGGACGACACGGCGTCGGCTATGCGCGTAACGCTTTTTAAATCAAACATCTTAATTATATCAAGAACGGAGGTGTTCAATGTTGCCAACAGAACTAGATTTAGACCATATATCAAGGTTACTTAGTGTACAACTAAGAAGGTTGCCATTAGTATCCATAACACTTAAAGGAGGTAAGAGAAATGAGCTTAAAAAAACGAGCCAGAATAGAGATAAATACTCTTTTAGACAATGATGAGATAAGCCCAGAAGAGGCAGGTTTTATGATGGGTTACTTATCTGAATAAACTCAAAAGAGTTTTAAACTTCTTCATTTTCTTATTTTTATGAAAATTTTAGCTTTTACAGATACACATTCAAATAAATATTTATTAAACTTAATAAAACAAAAAACAATTAAAGAAAAACCAGAATTAGTAATTTGTTGCGGTGATTTATCTATTTTCAGCAACGGATTAAAAGAAAGTGCAAAATTTTTAAATAATTTAAATATTCCAACATTAATTATTCCAGGCAATCATGAATCTGAAGAAGAAATAAAAGATATTTGTAATAAAAATAAGAATTTGATAAATATACACAAAGGGTTGTATGAAATGGGCAATTTTCAATTTTTAGGTTGGGGAACAGGTGGGTTCTCTTTTATAGAAGAAGAATTTGAAAGACTATCAAAAAAATTTAAAAAGTCTTTAAATCCAAAAAAGAAATTTATTTTTGTTACTCACGCACCAATTTATGGAACCAAATTAGATTTATTATCATTTGGTCATCGCGGATGTAAGAGCACAAGAAAATTTATTGAAGAAACCCAACCAATATTAACTTTATGCGGACATTTTCACGAAAATTTTAATAAACAAGATAAAATAAATAAAACTTTAATTACAAATCCAGGACCAGATGGGACAATAATTAATATTTAATTTAGAAATAAAATATAGAGGAGTTTATCTCCTCTTCTTCTTAGCTGATTTTCTCTTTTTTGCTGCCATTTATTCACCTCTTTTTCCCGGTTGAAGACGGAAAATTATATATTTTTAGCGTGATTTGTACTTATATACTTTGTGATTTTTCATAATTTTTGAAATATTTTTTGATAATTAGAAAAAATAATCTTTTCTACTTCATCTTCAGTAATATTTTTTATTTTTGAAATAATTTTTATTGTTTCTTTAATATAACTTGGTTCATTTCTCTGATCTTTAAATGGGCTCAAGTAAGGTGCATCAGTCTCAGTTAATATTTGTTTTGATGAAACAATTTTAACAACTTCTTGAAAATGTTTTAATCTTGTGATAATTGCAGGTATAGAAAAATAAAATCCTAAATCTTCAGCACGTTTTACTAATTTTAGATTTCCAGTAAAACAATGTAGCACCACATTCTTCAATTTTGAGTTTTCTAAAATATCAATGCATTCTTTTTCTGCTTTTCTCGTGTGAACAACAATGGGTTTTTTTATTTGTTCAGCTAATTTTATACATTTCCAGAATACTTCTCCTTGTTCTTTCAGTTTACAATCTTCTTTAGGACTTTTATCTAAACCAATTTCACCAATTGCGATTATTTTATCTTTATTTTTTTTTATGAACTCTAATTCAGAATCAACATCAAATTCTCTATTTTCTCTAGGAACATCATCATAATGCCCTAAACCAACAGCATCCAATGGATAAATTCCTAAAGAAGCTTTAATAATTTCATATTTTTTACTTAATTCTAAGACTTCTCTATTTGTTTTTGGATCAACACCAGAACAAATTATAGAAATAACTCCTGCTTTTTTTGCTCTTTCAATTACTTGATCCAAATCTTTTTTAAATTGATCAAATGTTAAGTGAGCATGTACATCAACAATCATAGATTATAATAAAATCAATTCCTTATTAAATTTACCTCTTAAAAGAAAGGACTTAAAATAAATTTAAATAATCGAATAATAAAAGGAAATAAATTAATTAATATCATTGCAAGTACAAATATAGAAAAATAATTTAATAATTTCATAGCTATATTTTTATTTTTAGTTAATTTTATCATTGCAACATAAAACATTCTTCCACCATCAACAGGGCCCAAAGGTAACAAATTAAATAATCCAACACCAATGCTTATATTAAACAACCAGAATAATAATATGCCTATCCAACTAAAAATTTTATACAACCAAGAAAAATGTTGAAGATTTTCTTTTAATATAACATTTGGACTTAATGCTACACCAAGGAAAGCTTTAGATTTATTATTAGGATTTTCAGCCAATGTAACATTATAATTGCTGCCATTAACACCAACATTAAGGATATCATTAGGTTTTTTATTTTCTAATAACATACTTAACAAATAATTATCATCTATCTTAACATCATCAACTTCTTCAATAATATAACCCACCTTTAATCCACTATTATTTATTGGTAAGCTTTCATTTATATTTAAGATTGTAAGACCATTAATCTCAGTCATAGAACCTGCAATTGGAATAAAAATAAAAATTAAAACAAGAATTGCCAATATTCCAAGAATAATATTTGAAAAAGGCCCAGCAGATAAAACAAATAATTGATCTTTTGTCTTAGCCTTAGTCAATTGTTTTTCATCAGGCTCAACAAAAGCAGCAAGTATTGGTCCTAAAAATGCAAAACCAGATGATTTTATTCTAATCTTAGAAAGTCTAGCATAAACCCCATGCGAGAATTCATGAACTCCAGCAACAATAAGTATTGAGATTATCCAATGCCAAAAAGATAATATTGGAAGTTTATCACTAATTGAAACACCAGGTAATATTGGTGCTAAAGCAACTTCAGAAGCTGGAACAAATAGAAATTTATAAGTTGCAAATGCAATCAATGCAAAAGTAATAATCATTCCTAAAAATCCTATAAATACACTAAAGTACCCAAGAAAGTTAAGGGTCTTAGGAAATTTCTTTGCAATTTTGTCCATAAGATTGATTCCCAATTTAGTTTTATACAAAGCAAAGACTTTCCATTGAATTTCAAATTTATTTCTATAGATTTTAAAGATTATAAGTAAGAATAAATAAAATACAATTAATAAAATTAAATCCCAATTCATTTATTTGTGGATATTAATTGTTGTTTATATAACTTGTGAAAAGAAAATCTACTTCTTTCTAACAGGTCTTAATGCTGTTGAAGTGCAACCCCTACAATTTAGTTTGCCCTTCCTAACCTTAGCAGGATCACATCTC
This sequence comes from Candidatus Woesearchaeota archaeon, assembly GCA_964373095.1. GTDB lineage: Archaea > Nanobdellota > Nanobdellia > SCGC-AAA011-G17 > GW2011-AR18 > CAYJSR01. The sequence goes on along the minus strand of CAYJSR010000004.1, from coordinate 2,345 downwards.
ATTTTAGTTTTGCATTTTCTACATACAAAAACATTACCAAATAATCTTTTGTTAGCTTCAGGGAATTTTACCATTTTATTTGCTCTGCATTATTATCTTCTCATCCATAATAATCCAATAATTGATTACACTACCTTCCTTAACATTAATTTTTAATTCTTCAGGTATCTTAATATCAAAAGTTTCAAAGCTTTCATTATCCATAACATTAGCTATATCATCATGCACTGAAAGTACTTGTGCATTCTTCTTCTCAATTATAGGAACTTGAACATTATCTCCAGAAGGACATAAATGTATTTTTTTCTGGTTATTGATTATACCTACAGCCTCTATTCTGCATTTAGATGATCCATGTTTTCCAGTTTTAGAAGTTTGTATATCTTTTACAACACAAGCAATATTATCAAAAAGAACATAAGTACCTACTCTTAAGTCTCCTGCTTGCATAGATTTTATTTCAGCCATAAAACAGAAGAAATTAAGGGCTTTATAAACGTTTTTGTTAAATTTTTTATTATATACTCACTTTCGCCCTTAGTAAAGCATATAAACCAACTTGAAACACGCTATTGTAAATATGATAAAAACAAAAGAAAGAGATTTTGTAGAAGTTAATTACATAGGTAAGATAAAAGAAACCAATGAAATTTTTGATTTAACAGATGTAGAAACAGCAAGAAAGTTTAATATCTACAATGAAAAAGCAAGATATGGCTCAAAGATTATATGTTTAGGCGAGAATCAAATTCTAAAGTCAATAGATAGAAAATTAGTAGATAAAGAACCAAATCAAACAATAATTATAGAATTAAAACCAGAAGAAGGCTTTGGAAAAAAAGATCCAAGCTTATTAAAGGTGGTTGTTATTGATACCCTAAAAAAGCAGAATATAAATCCATTTCCAGGATTACAGATAAATGCTTCAGGTTTATTAGGCACAATTAGATCTGTAAATGCAGGTAGAGTTACAATTGATTTTAATCATCCATTGGCAGGTAAGAACCTAATTTATGAAATAAAGATAGAAAAGATAATAGAAAAAGATGAAGAAAAAATAAAGTCTTTAGTAGAAAATTTACTTGGCTTATCAAAAGAAGAATATACCTTAGAAGTTAAAGAAAACAAAGCAAACCTAACTATCAAATCAATAATACCGATACAAACTAAAGAACAGTTTAAGCAAAAAGCAAAACAATTAATTCCTAGTCTAGAACTAGTTTTTTAGGTAAATAGTGTTATATCATAATTAAGTTTAAATATTAGTTTAGTAGTTTTAAGCTAATGGACAGTTTGTTTAGAACAGTTAATCAAAGAGTTGCTTCAGAAGGATTCAAACAAACTCCAAAAAAAGTAACAGCAATAGATGAAGAGCTTGAACAATTAGTAAACAAACAAAGAGCAAAAATAAAAGTTATTGGTTGTGGTGGCGGTGGGAATAATACTATTAACAGAATGTCTGAAGTAGGAATTTCTGGCACAGAAACAATAGCAATTAATACAGATGCTCAAGATCTATTATATACAAACGCAAATAAAAAAATTCTAATTGGTAGAGAATTAACTTCTGGTTTAGGTGCAGGTTCTATTCCAAAAGTTGGTGAAGACGCAGCTAAAGAATCTGAAAAAGAGATTAAAGATGAAATTCAAGGTTCAGATATTGTGTTCATTACTTGTGGTTTAGGTGGTGGAACAGGAACAGGTTCTGCTCCAGTAGTTGCTGAAGTAGCTAAAAAATTAGGAATTTTAACAATCGCAATAGTTACTCTACCTTTTGCAATGGAAGGTCAAAGAAGATACGCAAATGCAATTTCAGGTTTAGAAAAATTAGAAGCAAGTGTAGATACTTTAATTGTAATTCCAAATGATAAATTAATGGAATTATGTCCAGGCTTAGCCTTGCATACGGCTTTCAAAGTTGCAGATGAAATTTTAACAAACTCTGTAAAAGGTATAGCAGAATTAGTTACACGTCCCGGTTTAGTTAATTTAGATTTCGCAGATATTAAAACAGTAATGGGAAAGGGCGGAGTAGCAATGATCGGCGTAGGTGAATCTGATTCTGATAATAGAGCAATTGAATCTGTAGAAAAAGCAATTCAAAATCCATTATTAGATGTAGATATCACAGGCGCTAACGGAGCCTTAATTAATATCTCTGGTGGTCCAAATATGACTCTAGATGAAGCTAGAAAAATCGTTGAGACAATAACAGAACGTTTAGATGAAGATGCAAGAATAATTTGGGGTGCACAAATTTCTGAAGATCTAGATTCTACAATAAGAACTTTATTAATTGTTACTGGAGTTCATAGTCCGCAAATATTTGGTTCTAGAAAAGTTGG
>CAYJSR010000003.1:0-22443 GCA_964373095.1 Candidatus Woesearchaeota archaeon | reverse complement strand
TCATAATCCATAAAATAAAAAAATTAATAATCTAATAAGCTTTTTCTATCTCTTAGCATGATTTGCTGAGTTTCCTCTTTCTGAACTGAGGTTTTACCACAATTAAAGCAGTGGCCTCCAAAATGGAAACTTGAAGATCTAGCAAATTTAAAACCACAAGATAAACATTTATAGCTTATTTTGTCTGGAACTTCAGCAGTTTGTACCACCTTATCTGGTTCTATACCTTTAGCAATCTTATTATAACAATTAAAACAAATTAAGTTTCTACCTGAACCATCATAGGTTGTTTGTGCTATTGGTACATTAACTGTACATCTTGTACATGATATTACTACGTCTTGGTTAGGAATCATTGTTCTAACACCTCTATTCTAATTATAATAATCTTATATTTAAAGTTATTGAAAGATTATTCTAGTACTAGAAACTGTATTTTATAGTTATTCTTTGATAATTTTAGCCACTAATTCACAAGTTTTACAAATATCCTTAGAACTTAGTTCATCACATTTTATACATGTTTTTAATAAACTTTTTTCTGATTTATAATGTTCTCTTAATAATGGTAGTGTTTCTAAAAAAGATTCTACTACACAATGCTTTGTTCCGGGATATTTGTTTTCTAAATTATTTAATATGTTTCTTATTTCATTCCTATAGGCTTGAGAACTATTGGGACATTCATTAAATTTATCCATAAATCCTTTTAGAAACGCATAAGCTGTTACTTCTTTTTCTGTTAAGAGATATAATGGTTTTATTCTTGGAATAAATTTTGGATTTCTTAATATTCCTGTTTTTGGCCCCATTCTAGCTGATATTCTTATGTTATTCCTAAAATAGTTCATCATAATTGATTGTGCTTCATCATCTAAATTATGACCTGTAGCTAATTTTGTTGCTTTTAAATCCTTAGACTTTTTATTTAATAAATATCTCCTTAAAACGCCGCAGATTGAACAAGGAATACCTGTGTATGTCTTGAGAATCGCGTCTAAAGACTTGCCGAATTCTTTCTCATATGAATAAATTTCTAAATTTATCTCGTTGTTTTTACAGAATTCTTTTAAAAATTTTAAACTTTCATTTCTGTAGCCATGAATGCCTTCGTCTATTGCTAATGCTGTAATTTTTATATCTCTTCTGTTTGAAGTTATTTTTCTAATTAGATATAATAAAGTTGTAGAATCTTTGCCACCGGAACAAGCAATAACAAGATGATCATTTTTTTCTATTAATCTATAATTTGTGATTGTTTTTTTGACTTTGTTCTCAAAATATCTGATATAACATTTTTTACATAATGAAACTTCGCTATTTGGTAGCTTAATTACTGGTTTTTCAATGCATATTTTACATGACATTTAACCACCAGAGATTACAGAAAGTATCTTTATTTTATCTTTTTCATTTATTTTTTCGTCTTCTGTAACTAATTCGTTGTTTTTTGTGACTATAATTGTAGTAGGATTAATATTTAGCTTTGCTAATATTTCTTTTATTGTAGAGGCTTCAATTTCTTTGTATTCATTTGTTTTTTCTATGTATATTTCCATTTTGATTAGATTTATAAATAAGAAAGAACCTAAAGATTTAAAAGATTTTGGAGGCGATATTAATGAAGAAGAATATGTTAATTTTTAGTTTTATAATTGGATTGGTTTTGGTTTTAACAGCTTGTACTGGACGGGATAATGTAAATGCAAATATTGGTACTAATGGATCTGATGATGTGAATAATGGTAGTGGTGCTGCAGCTTCAACTCCAAATTCTGGAAGTAGTGGTGGGTTTGTGGGTAAACTTTCTGATGCTTTGAAACTAGGCGGATCTTACAAATGTACTGTATCAACTGCTGAAGGTGCTGCTCAAGTAACAATAAAGGGAAGTATGTACAAACAAGTAGTAAGCAGCGATCAAGTGAGTGTTACTACAATATCAAAAACTGAAGGAAGTAAAGCTTGTGCTTATAGTATAATGAATGCTCAAGGACAAAACCAATGCACTAAGAGTTGTTTTGATATAAGCGCTGCACAAGCAGAATCAGTTAGTACTGAGAATCAACAAGCACAAGGAAATATAAGATGTACTTCTGCTGTTGTAAGTGATTCTGAATTTGCTACACCTGGTGATTGTAGAGATCCATTTGCTGGTGCGCCTAGTGGTGAATTCTGAATATTGTGAAACTTAATTTATTTTTTCTTTTTTATTTTTAATTATTTATCACATATCTTTCCTGATGTAGAAAACATATTATTGATGTCAAAATTAGTACATTTGCATATTACTTTTGTATTTGTGCCTTCACTCATTGTAGCTGGTTCTAACTGCCTTGGTAATGATCCATCAATAGTTCTAAGCCATATACAATCTGAAATCTCAGAATCTCTCTCTTCTTCTGGAATTATTGGCCTATAATATTCATAATGTTCTCCATCTTTTATAATTTCTAATCTTATTAATTTATTGTTTATAAGTAACTCTTCTCTTGAGCTATTACCTTTTATATAAAAATTAGTTATTGAAACTTCTTCATATCGCCCTTCTTTTCCATCTGGAGTAATATCGTAAATATCTACGGCTTTCATTTCACATAAGAATGGAATATTTTGTGAAGTCAACATATCCCATTTTTCATATGTAAAATCTTTTATTATTTCATCTTTATTGCAAAGTAATGGTTTATTACCTGTAATCTCAAAACTATTTCTTTGTATTATGTCTTTCATACTATTTTTGTTTGTATAAATATCATCATTATTTACATCCACGATAATTCTGTAAGAACCAATATTATTTTTATTAACATTTTCCCATAATAATATATTTTCTATTTCTCCATTTTCGTTAGTTGTAGTTTTCTCATATTCTCCAGACTCATCAATAAGTTTATCTCCATCTTTTAATTCTACATTTTTAATTATATATAATCTTACATCTTTGTTTTTAGCAAATCCACTACCAAATCCATAAATAGACTCTGTTTTATCTTCTGACACTGTAAATATATCTTTATCTAAACTAGTTTCATCAGAAGACTGAATATTTTGTATTGATAAGCTTACTATTGCCTCTTCTTTCATAACTGAAAATGTTTCTTCATTTACAAAACCAGTTTCTTCTAATCCATTACTTTTCTGATAATTAATAAGTGTAGTCTTTGTTTTATCGTCAAATTTATTATTAACTTCAAGCATAGGATCAACAAATATTCTTAAGAAAGTCTTTAATTCAATAATAGCATTATTATCCTCAATTAATTTATTTCCAACAACTTCTTGTAAGGCAAATAAATTTATCATATCTTTAGTATCAATGCCTATATCAAATATTCCATTGTTATTTCTATCAATTATTATATCATACTTTCCAGAATCTGGCGATGTTTTTCCCCAAATATTTTGTATTGTAAATAAGCCATTATTATCTGTTTTTATTTTGTTTACTCCATCATCACTTTCATCAACAAGAACATAATTATCTGTAATCTGGTCTATATGTTTTATTAAATAGACACTTATGTTAATATTTCTAATAAACCCAGCACCTTTAACACCAATAAATTCATTCTTATTAAATACTTTTGTTATTATACCTTCTTTGTCGATTGCAGTAGCAGCCATAACTTTAAAACTAGTATCTGCATCTTCAACAATTTTTAAAATGTCATTAGAATTAACGTTTCCATCTGATGCTAGGCCCCTGCTCATAAGATATTCATTAAGTTTATCTTCTGTTGTTTTATCAAATATACCATTTACTTTAATATTAAATCCATAAGCATTAATTAAATACTGAAGTTGCATGACTGCCTCACTGTTATCCCCAAATTTGATAGAATTGCCTTTATTTACAAAGTCTATAATATTATCTACAATAACTTTGTCTATTGCATCATAATATTTACTGAAACTATCATTAAGATCAACGTCTATCTTTATTGAATATTTCCCATTATTTGTGTTATAATAAATAAAATTTGATGGGCTTGTTAATAATTTGTAATTAAATGTTCCATTTTCATCAGCATTTGTTAATCTTTTAATTATACTCTTATCTAAATTGTCAGCTACATCTTTTGTTAAATGTATTGATACTGAACTTCCATTTTCTAACCCTTTACTTTTTACGTAAACTGCATCATCACTAGAAGTAAAGGTCTTTTTTATTTCCTCTTCGGCATTACTTGCACTTACACCAACTACTTTGAATCCAGATTTATTATAATAATCAACCAAGTCTTCACTATTATTTAATATGCTATTTTTTAATCCCCTATCAATTACAATGTTATAATTCCCATCACCATTTCCTGAATATATCCAATTTGTTGGAGCTTTCCAAATTATTTTGGAATCTTTTGCACTTATATTTCCATAATCATCAACAATTACTTCTTCATACCAGCCAGAAACATCATCTAATTTTAATCCATTATCAAATTTAGTATTATTAACGATATATATATTCACATGTTCTTTAGGAACAAGACCAATTCCTCTTGCATAAACATCCTCAGAAAAGAATTTATGTTTATATTCATTATTAATTCTAGCAGAATCTATACCATATAATTGAGAATACACAATAGCAAAACTCTGTGTCCTTCCTAATCTTATATTTCTAGCAAATATAGATATATTATAAAATCCATCTTCAGCAACTTTTAGTATTATTTTTTCAACATTATTTATGTTATCTTCTATTGCGTTTATAGTCTCGCCATTAATCATACTTCTAGCTCCGCCTCTATAAAGTTTATTTGATGGGAATCTTAGTTCTAAATTAAGATCATTTATTAGAGCTCCTCCACCAACAGCTGATGGGAGATCATACCAAGTGAGGGTAATCTGAACTGGTTTATTAGCAGAAAATCTTAAATCTGTGATATTGATAGTCTCGAAAGTTTTATTTAAAGTCTGCCAATCTCTGAAATCGACCCTGTAAATTAATTCTTCTGGAGCAATAGAAGAAACAATATTAGCTCTTCCCCAACCTTCTCTTGTGTCTGGTATTGCTCCTGTATTTCTACTATTATCCATATCAACAGCACCATTTATTATAAATGCTTTTAACAACATTCCACTTGGGTTTGGAATATTTCTATTTTTTTGTAAATATTCTCGTATCAATGCTGCTATACCTGCTACATGTGGTGTAGACATAGAAGCGCCTGAAAGATAATAATAAAGTGATTGTATTGCTCCTCCTCCTACTGGTGGTAATATTGGATTTGAAGGAATTGCAATAGCATTAAGGCTTAATGATGCAGCAGGTAATCCTGAAGATGCCGCAACCCCATTTATTAAATTATTTTTATCTGCAGCTATGTTCCTTAATTTAAAATTGTTTAATAAAACATTTCCAGTTGGATTATCTATGACATTTATTTTATCATAACCACCACCATAACCATATATTGGACCACTTTCTAGCCCACTTCCTATTCTATATCCATGATTAATTAATCCATCTCCTTCTACATCTTCTATACTTGCATCAGCCGGCCAGCTCTTATCTTTTGGATTACAAACAGCAGATCTTGTAGCCAATATCCATGTTCCTGGAGCTACAACGTCTGGTTTTATTCTTCTATCACTTGTAGGGCCTATTCCAGTAAATCCAGACCAATCATCTTTATTATCTGCTTCAGAAGTTATACTGCTGATATTAACTCCGCTTTGATAAAATGTGCCTCCAAATGCACGAGATATGGGGAAAAATAAATTATTTGGATATGGACCAATTGCTTGAGGATTAGGCAAGGTTTTATTGTTTTCAGAAGCGCCAACAATTAGTGCATTTTTTGATACATCTGGAGTTCCTAAACCTATTGTTGGACCAATGTTTGTAGAAGCAAATAAAACTAATGTTTCTGGATTTTTATTTATGAAATCATCTAATTCTTCTTCTCTTTCATCATAAGTAGAATTATCATCCCAACCCCAGCTATTACTAAATATTTTTGCACCTAATTTATGAGATGATGTTAATATTTCTGAAATTGAAGCAGCTACTGAACTTGATCTAAAAGCTATTTTAGATTTTGGTGCTACTCCTCTAATATTAAATCCACCTGATGCAGAACCATCACCTGCAATTATTCCAACAACGTGTGTTCCATGGCCATCTTTATCACTCCAATTATCTATAACTTTTATTACTCTTCCTTTTATATCTGGATGCAAAGTATTATAGTCACCAGTATCAAGACCAGAATCTCTCACTCCAATTATCTGTCCTAGTCCTGTTAATCCTAAGATATTTGGCTCTGCTGCACTTTTTCTAACTTCAGTTATTATTGTTGCTGTATTCATTCTTAATATTTCAGGTGTGTGAATTCTTATAGATTTTATTTCTTTAATAAAAGCAATATCTCTAAGTTTTGTTTCTTTTATTTCTAGAACTAGCTCTTTATCATAATGAATATCTTCTGAACTATATAAACGAGAAAAGTTTCCACCAATGGATGATATTTCTTTCTCAATATTATTTATGTTATTAAAAACAGATATATCTATTGTTAAGTTCTCACTTTCATTATTTAAATTACCTTTTGTAAACTCTTTGTATAAATCTGGTGCCAATTTATATATTGGTTGATAAATATCTACGAATCTGACACCTTTAATTGAATTTAATTCGTTCTTATCTAAATCTGTCTTGATGAGGAAACCATTTGTGCTCAATAACCCTAATAATTCTACGCCTCTTGATTTTAGATTATTTACAACTTCTTCCTCTGTTTCATAATTAAATTGTATAAGATAATATCCTGTATTTTCTTTTGTTAGTAATCTTTCATCTAGACTTATCTTTTCATTTACAGGATCAAATATCATGCCCCTTATATATAGATTTATATCGCAAGCATCGCCTTTACCATCTTGGTCTATATCGTTTTGTTCTGGATTTTTGTTATCTTTACAATTATCATCTTTATTTCTTATTCCATCTACATCACTGTCTTTATTATCATTTAATCCTTTGTAAAAAAATATTGTTAAAACTATAATAATTATAATTGTTAAAAACACCAACTTTTTACTAAACTGCATTATTTATGTTAGATTTAATCTTATATTTAAGGCTTATTTTAGAGAATATTGTTTAAATCAATAAATTAGCATCTATAACTTTATCTTTAATTCTTCTAATCTTACTTCTTCTGTGTTTGATTTTGTAGCTGGATGTTTTGGTCCTAGAACATCGCAAACTTCAGGACCTATTGAAGTTTCATAAGTTCCTATGTCTCTAGCTATTTTTATTATTTCTACTTTGTCATAAGTTAATAATGGTCTAAGAATCTGAATTTTAACTGCATCTGTAATACTTCTTAAATTTGATAATGTTTGTGAACCTACTTGGCCTAGAGCTTCGCCTGTAATTAAAAAATCACAATTCTCTTTTATTGCTATTTCTTCTGCTTTTTTTAACATTAATCTTTTAGATAAAACGTAATATAATTCATGATTGCAATTTTTAGCTATTTTTTCACATTCTTTCGAAATGTTTATTACTATAAACCTTTTAAAATTTAATATTTCACTCGCTTTTTTAGATTTTATTTCTGGACCATTGTCTGTAAATGGTTCGTAGGAGAAATGTACTGCAACTATTTCTAGACCTTTTTGTTGCATTAAATAACCCGCTACTGGAGAATCGAATCCTCCACTAATTAATAATAATCCTTTCATTTTGCTATTCCGTAGACTTTTTCTGCTACTTCTCTGGCTTCTTCCTCTGTTTTACAATCTCTTATTAATAATTTGCCATTTTTATAACAAGTAACTTCTGAATCACCTACTTTAATCATAATTAATATAGGAAGTTCAACACTTGGTTTATATTTTGATATTATATTCTTAAAATTTAATTGAGTATTCTTTTCTGGAATAGACTCAAATGCTCCACGTGTTTTACATCTTCTTATTATCATCTTTAATCTATTTGATGAACTACTATATCTTTTTAAGTTTAAGCCTTCTAAATAATCATAAACCCCATTACAAGTTTTACAACTTTTAGATCGTTTTATTTTAATTAAATCTAATTTATTATTCCAGATGTTATAATGAATTAAATCTTTACAATAATTTTGATTTGTTAATAATTTAATTGCTTCTGTTGCTTGTATCGCTGCTATTGCTGATGGAGCAGAACCTAAAACACTTGTAGTATCGCAAGTTTCTAATGGTTTATTTGGTTCTTGAAAAATGCATGAAAAACAAGGAGTTTCTTCAGTAATTACCATTATGCCTCCTTTTGCTTCAATTACTGAAGAGTAAATCCAAGGAATATTATTTTTCTTTGAATAATCATTAATTAGGAACCTTGTTTGTATGTTATCTGTGCAATCTAATATTAAATCTGATTTTAATAAATCTGAATTTTCATTATCTAAATCTATAAAGTGTGATTCTATTTCTATTTCGGAATTTATTTCTTTTATTTTATCTCTAGCTATTGTAACTTTTGGTTTATTTATATCTGCTTCTGTGAATAATTTTTGTCTTTGTAAATTATTTAATTCTATAATATCTCGATCTATTATCTTTATCTTTCCTATTCCTGCTCTTGCTAAAATTTCTAAAACTGTTGTTCCTAAAGCACCAATACCTAATATTGTGATGCTAGCTTTTTTGAGTTTTTCTTGATTTATCTTTCCTATTTTACTAAAGGCTTCTTGTCTTTCATATCTCATAGCAATAATCAATTGAGAAATATTTTTAAACTTAATGATAAAACAAATGTTATGGAATATAAAGATTTGATGAAGAAAGTTTTGAAATATAATAAAAATTCTGATACTGAATTACTTAAGAAAGCTTATAATTTTTCTGATAACTTATTAAAAAATAAATTAAGAGCATCTGGAGAACCTTGGATCAATCATTATTTAGATGTAGCTTATGAAATTGCAGATTTAAAATTAGATGATAAAACTTTAGCTGCTGGTTTAATGCATGGTGCAATAAACAAAGGTGCTAATATTAAAGATATTAAAAACTTATTTGGAGATGAAATACTTGAAATTATACAAAATATGGATAGAATGAGTGAGATAAAGAGAAATGTTTCTAAAACTGCAGATTCTGAAGATTTGAAAAAGGTTTTACTTGCTGCTTCAAAAGATTTGAGAGCTTTGTTGATAAAAATAGCAGATAAACTTGTTAATTTAAGAGATTTAAAATATTTAGATGATTTAGAAAGAAAAAGAATTGCTAAAGAAGCAATGGAGATCTATGCTCCTCTAGCTTATAGACTTGGAATCGGTAAAATTAAATCACAATTAGAAGATATTGCTTTTAAAAATTTAGATGAAGAAACATATAGAAAAATAGAAAGTAAAGTTGAAGGTATAAGAAAATATGGAGAGAAAGCAATTTTTAAAATTAAAAAAGTCCTAGAAAAAGCATTGAATAATGAAGGAATAAATGCTATTGTACAGGCAAGGATAAAACATATTTATAGTATTTATAAAAAGACAATCGAACATACAAAATTAGAAGATATTAGAGATATAATCGCTTTAAGAATTATTGTTGATGATTTAGATGATTGTTATAAGGCATTAAGAATAGTGCATGAAAATTTTAGACCTATACCTGGGAGATTCAAAGATTATATTGCTATGCCAAAACCTAATGGGTATCAGTCATTACATACTTCTGTAGCAAATGATGAAGGAAAGATATTTGAGATACAGATTAGAACTGGTGAAATGCATGATGTTTCTGAAGAAGGAATTGCTGCACATTTTGTTTACAAAAGATCTGGAAGTGAAAATATATCTGAAAATAATGATAAATTTGACAAAAAATTAATCTGGCTGAAGAATTTAGTTGAGAATAAAGGATCTGGCACTAATTTAGATGTAGATTTTTTTGGGGAGAGTTTATTTGCATTTACACCTAAAGGCAAAGCAATAGAATTGCCTAAAAATTCAACTGTAATTGATTTTGCGTATTACGTCCATAGTGATGTTGGGGATCATTGTATGGGTGCTAAAGTTAATGGAAAATTTGTTTCTTTGAAAGGCAATATTGGTAATGGTGATATTGTAGAAATAATAACTTCTAAAGTCCAATTTCCAAGTAGAGAATGGTTAAAAGTTGCTAAAACTGCTAAAGCGAGATCTAAGATTAGATTTTGTTTAAGAGGAAGAGGAAAAGTTACTGCTGGGAATTATGTAAATCTTGAAGAAGTTAAAAAAGAAATTGGAGAAAACTTAATTTTCTTTGAAGGTGATAAAAAATTAAAGATAAAACTTGCTTTATGCTGTAAACCTTTGCCTGGAGATAAAGTTATTGGAATAAAATCTAGTAATGTAAAATTAATGATTCATAAAAATGATTGTGATGACTTAATAAAGACTGCTAAGAAAAAAGTTAAAGTTGAATGGATAAATAAATTTGCCAAACCTATAGAAATAATAGTAAGTGCTAAAGACAGGCCTGGTTTACTTAAGGAAGTATTGAATCATGTTTCTAGAATGGGAATTAATTTTACTAAAGCAAGAGGAAAGGCAACAAACAAGGATGAGGTTGAATTTAGTTTTGTTTCTGATGTTGGAGATCTAGAAACTTTGAAGGATTTAATAAACAGAATAACTAAGATTAAAAATGTGAATAAGGTTTATGTAAATATTGTTTAATCCTATTGTATAATGGTTTTATTGAAATTAAAATTATTACAATGCTTAACCATTGTGCAAGATTAAGATTTAATAATTGAAGACCATAACCTGAAGGTAAATCTTTGAAAAATTCTGTGATAAATCTAAATAAAGAATCAAGGAATAATAACGACCAGAAAATTGTTCCTTCTTTCCTATTTTTTAATTTTAACATAGATAGTAAAATAAAGAATATTATAACGTGGCCTATTGCTTGATAGATTTGCACTGGATGTCTTAAACCAGAATAATTTGTGAAATAAACACCCCATGGTAAAGATGTAATCTTACCAATTAATTCTGAGTTTAAAAAATTTCCAATTCTTATGAATGAAGCACCTAATGCTGCAGGTATTGCAACCATATCTAAAAAATTGTAAGTTTTTATGTTTCTTTTCTTACAGAAATAATAAGTTACTAAGATTATTGCTATTATTGCACCATGGGAAGCTAATCCTCCCTCCCAAATTGCAAATATTTTTAATGGGTTTGAAAAATAGTAACTTGGATTGTAAAACAAAACTTCAAATAATCTAGCACCTAAAATATTAGCTAATATTATATAAGGCATATAATCATCTACTGTTTCTTCTTTGATATTAAATCTTTTAGATAATTTTCTAAGAATAAAATAGCCCATAAGAAAAGCTAAGGCGTAAAGTAAACCATAATATCTTATTTGTAATGGTCCTAGATCTAATAAAACTGGATTAATCATATTAAATCTTACTTTAATAATGTTTATAAATGTATCAATTACAAATATTTTATGAAAAAAAGAGATTATATTAACAATTTTATTTATTCTATAAATGCTTTGAAGAAAAATCCAGTTATTTATATTCCTGATCTAATCTATTTTGTGGCTACAGCGTTATTATCTTTATTGTTTTTACATTTTAATGGATTAACTACAATATTTAATAGTTTTACTAGTTTTAATGAACAGATAAGAGAAATTGCTTCTTCTAGTTCATTATTGTCTAGATTAATTTTTAGTTTATTTATTTTGTTAATTATTAATCTGTTGGTTGGTTGGGGAACTGTAACAAGCAGATTTGCAATGATTAAAGCTGTTGTTGAAAAGAAAAAGTTTACATTTAAGAACATAACAAGAGAAGATACAAAATATTTATTTCTAGTATTAGGACTTAAAGCAACTTTTTTATTAATTTATGTTGTGCCTGCTTTGATATTATTTGGGTTGGGATTTCTGTTTAATAATTTAATATTTATTTTACTTATATTATTTTTATTTTATCTGATAATTACTAGGTTCTTGTTCTTATTTAGTTATTCTATTTTATTTTTAGGAAATGTGAGAAATCCTTTCAAAGTAATTGATCATGCAGTAAATTATTTTAGAGCAAATAAATTACACTGCATTATTGTTGGTTTGTTTGTTTTTATTATTACAACTGTTTTAACTTTAGTATTTGGATTTTTACCTAATGTTTTAAGTAATTATGATTTGAACCTTACTTTAACTTATACTGTAATTTATATAATAATTAAAACTCTAGTTGATATTAGTGTTGGATTATTTTCTGGAATATTTGTATTTAAAAATTATGATTAGAATTGATTTGAATGAAGACTAGAACTACTTTCCCCACCATCAACTGAATAAATTCCACCATTAACAAAACTTGCTTCTTCAGATGCTAAGAAAACTGCCACATTTGCTACTTCTTCTGGTTTTCCTACGTGCTTCATTGGATTTAAATTTGCATAATCTAAAAATTCTTTCTCCGAAGAAAAATAACTTCTAAGCATTGGTGTATCTATTGGGCCTGGTAAAATTACATTTGTTCTTATGCCTTCATGAGCATATTCTTGAGATAAACATTTTGTAAGCATTATTAATGCAGATTTAGTAGCACAATAAGCAGAAAGTCCTGGAACTGCAATTAAACCCATTGAAGATGAAATATTTATTATATTTCCTTTACTCTTTCTTAACAATGGAATTGAGTGCTTGCACATTAAAAATGCTCCTTTAAAATTAATGTCGATGATACTATTTAATTTATTTAGTTCTGTCTTTTCAGTTGGACCTTCAAAACTCATTCCAGCATTATTTATTAAAACATCTAAATTTTTCACTTCTTTCATTGCTTTTTTTATTTCTTTTTCTTTTGTGATATCTACTTTATGAAATTCCACTATAAAATCTGGTTTGTGAAGTCCAAAAACAATAACTTTCGCTCCTTCTTTAATGAATCTTTGAGCAATTACTTTACCAATACCTTTTGAAGCGCCCGTTATTATTACTATCTTTTTATTTAATCTCATTCTTATTTACAAGAAAAGCATATATATTAGTCTTACTGAAGATTATTATGAAAATTAATTTAACTAAAAAACTGAATATAAAATCAGATAATCCAAAAGACATGGATACTATTCTTGAATCTGTTTATAAAATTTTAAAATCAAATCATTTGCTTTCTTTATCTACAATAGATTTAAAAAATAAACAACCTCATGTTTGTTGTGTTTACTATGTTTTTGATAATGAACTTAATTTGTATATCTGGACAGATCCATATTCTCAGCATTGTAAGAATATAACTAATAATCCTAGAGTTGCTGTTGATATTTATGATAGCCATCAAGAATGGGGAAGTTTATTGAAGGGTTTACAAATCTTAGGAACATCTATGCCTGTAAATAATAAAGAACTTTTATTATCTGGAGCACTTTATCTAAAAAGATATGTAAAAGCTTCTAATTTTATTAAAACTTTAAAGGATTTTAATTCTGATAAATTAGACTCTAAGATTTATAAGATTGTTATTAGTAAAATAAAGTTGCTTGATGAATCTAATTTCGGGAAAGATATATATAAAGAATTATTAATTGAAAGATAAATCTAAAGATTAACTTCTGTAAAATCATTAGCTGCTTCTGTATTAGGAAATATTCTTTTAGCTTCTTTTTCTAAAATAGAAACATCTTTGTATCTCTGACTGAAGTGTGTTAAAATCAATTTCTTAGCTTTCCCTTTTTTAGCTATTTTAGCTGCGTCTTCTGTAGTTAAGTGTTTGTATTCTTTTGCTTTTTCTTTTTCTTCTGCTGAAAAAGTGCTTTCAGATATTAACAAATCTGAATCTTTAGCTAATTTAATACAATTATCGCAATAACCTGTATCAAAAATAAAGCCTAATTTCTTTCCTTTAACTAACTTAGTTCCTTGTTTAACTGTAATCTTTTTACCTTCCCAAATAATATCTTTTCCTCTTTGTAACTCTCCTAAAATTGGATGTTGTTTTAGTCTGAACTTAGATAGGTATTCAAGATTTATTTTTCTCTTATCTTTTTCAACAAGACTAAATCCAAATGAAGTAACAGAATGATCTAGTAAAACTGCTTCTATCTTAAATTTTTCATTTTCTATAATAATTCCAGGTTTTATTTCTATTAATTTTATTTTAATATTTATTTCGTTATGTGTTGAGTTGATTATATTATCAAAATATTTTTCTATTCCTTTTGGGCCATAGATGTGCAATACTTGGTTGTAATCGTTTGCATCTAAACTTCTTAATAACCCACTTAATCCTAAAATATGATCTGCATGAAAATGACTAATTATTATTCTTGTTAACTTTGTAGATTTTATTCCAGCGATCTTTAATTGTCTTTGAGTTCCTTCACCACAATCAAATAAAATATGTTCTGATTCATAATTCAAGTAAATAGAACTAAGATTTCTTTCCTTAGTTGGTTGCATTGATCCCGTACCTAAAAATACTATTTTCATATTATATTCTGCAAACTATAGATATAAAAAGGTTTTTAAAGTAATTGGCTGCTGTAAGTTTATGGCAAAGAAAGAAAAGATTTTGGAAGCTAAAGAAGTTGTTGGTAGTGAATTAGTTGAAGAACATCTTGGAGACATAGTTGATGATCTCCCTAAAACTAAAGAAGTAGTTAATGTAATATTGAGTGGCCAAGTAGTTATTGCAGAAAGTAATGATTTGACTAGAGAACTTTATGATAAAACAAGATATGGTGAACCTACTGAAGATAAAAAGTTCCAGTATTCTTTAATTGAGAGTCATTATTTAATGGAAAGAGGGAAATTTATTGTTGAAGATTTTAAAGGTAAAAAAATAAGTATTGATAATTTTGTAAAAAAGGCTAAGAAAGCTGAACCAAATTTTTGGGTTAGATATGTTGTATTTAAAGATTTAAGAAAAAGAGGATATATTGTTAAAACTGCATTAAAATTTGGAGCTGATTTTAGAGTTTATGATCGTGGAGTTAAGCCTGGAGAAGATCATGCAAGATGGATTGTTTATCCTGTTTATGAAAGTGGATCAGTAACTTGGTATGAATTCAGCGCTAAGAATCGTGTTGCACACTCTACTCGAAAAAGACTTCTTGTTGCTTGTGTAGATGCAGAAGGTGATGTGACTTACTGGGAGTTAAGGTGGATTAGACCTTAGATTTTTTCCAAATAACTTTATTTTTATAACCTGTTCTTTTGATTAAATTTTTTGTTCTAAATAATTGAGATGTGTATAAACTTATTATATCTTTTATTTAGAATTAAAGTTAACTTAATTTGATAAACTGCTCCCTCTTGTTTTTCTAACCAGTTTATATCCGACTAGTCTGCTATAATTATCCTCGGCTAAATCACCAGTATACATTCTTGAATCAATTCCTTGTTCTTTAAGAATAGTTTGTATTTCTCTTAATGCTACTGCTTCAACGACTAATCTTTCAGATTGCTCTGGGCCTGTTGCATAAGTTTGAAATCTTCTTTGACCGTAAAATCTAAGCGATAGGTCTTTTGTGGGTATACTGGTAAATGATTCGACAAGATCATATGTACTCCAGTTAGAAGCCCTATATTCAGAAGAACAGGATTTATTTTCAATTTTAAGCGCTTTCATTCTCCGCCTTAAAGTTGTTGGATTTACTCTGCTAGATAAAATATCAAATATTTCTGGACTTAATTCGCTTTGCACCAATAAAACTAAACTTTGAACCATTTAGTTCTAGTTCATAACCTCTTATTTAAACTTGTCTATTCTTAAATTGACTTAGTAAATCCTATTCTAAAGTATATTTTAAATCTACAAAACGTTTATATTTGTATAGTAGAATCTTATTATATGACTGATCAAAGAGAGGAAGCTATTAGTTTTATAAAGAATAATGGACCAGTATTGCCTGTACAGATCTCTAAATATGTCAATACTAACATCTTATTTGCTTCTGCTATACTCTCAGAATTGGTTTCTAGAAAAATGTTAAAAATAACTTCTGCTTCTATTGGGGGTAGTCCTTTATATTATTTAACTGGACAAGAAGCATTGATGGATGCAAGATTATCCACATCTTTAGGTGGGAGAGAAAAAGAAGCTTATCAATTACTTAAAGAAAATAAAGTATTAAGAGAAGTAGATTTAGAGCCTTGGCAGAGAGTTGCTGTAAAAAGTTTAAAAGATTTTGCAGTTCAAATTAATGTAAATGATAGAGGTAATGCTGAATCTTTTTGGAAACACATACTTGTTACTGATGAAGAAGCTAAATTAATAATCTCTGAAATTATGAATCAAGTTTATAATCAACAAGAAATAGAGTCTAAATTGGTTAATGTTCCTGTTCAAGAAATTTACAAACAACCTGAAACACAACCTGTTGTTGAACAAACAGAAACTTTTGTACAAACACAGTTTAAACCAATCCCAAATCAAGTTCAGCCTGAACATTTTGAAATAGAAGAACCAAAAGAAAAATATTTAGAAGAAGATAATGAAGCGAAGATTATTTACCAACCTGAAGAAGAAAAGATTATTACCAAGCCTAAAATAAAAATTGAAAAAAAAGTTGATACTAAATTTTATCATAATGTACTGGCTTTTATGAAAAAAAATGAAGTTGAAGTTTTAAAAGAAGAAACAATAAAAAAAGATAAGGAAGTAGATTTTATTGTTAATCTTCCAAGTGGTTTTGGGAAATTGAGATATTTAATAAAGGCTAAAAATAAAGCTTTAATAAACGAAGCTGATGTTTCTATGGCTTTTAGTGAAGGACAAATAAGAAAAATACCAGTTATACTCTTGACTAATGGGAAATTAAATAAAAAAGCCTCTTTACTTATTGAACAAAAAATGGCTGGGCAATTAACGCTTAAGGAAATATAAACCTGCTATTAAAATTACTGAAATTAATATTATTTTAGTAGTGTTAAAGTATGAGGTTTCTATTATTTCTGTTTTATTTTTATTGCATGTTGTATTTAACTTTTTTAGAATTATAGAAGTTAGAAATTCTGCTGCTTGATTTTTTTCTCTTTGAGGTATTTGTTTATCTTTCGTCTTCAACCAGATATTCCAATCTTTTGCATTTACAGTTCCTATTTTTAGATCTTCTATTGAAAAATTTTTATCAATACAATTTATACTTGGATAATAATCTTCAACTTGTTTTTCAAAATCATGATGGTCTTTGGAACTTTCATTAAATATATTATGAGGTGCTACAAAAGAATCTGTAATATAATGTGAAGCTATTCCCAGATTGATACTTAGATCTGAATCATTGTTTAACCATTTTTTAGCTAAATCTAGAGATGCTGGGTAATGATGCAAACGTTGATCTTTAAAATATTTATCCGGCATTATTGCTCCTTCTTTTAATTTTGATAAATTTAATTGTTCTTGTACCTCTCCAGGTAAATTAAGATAAACGTACTCAATTAGATGTTGATGTGTATTCCAGGTCCAAGCATGTACTTGTGGTAGGATTATTAAAAAAATTAATAATAAGTATAGTTTCATAAATTTAAATTAATTCTAAGCTTAAAATTGCTTTCCTGGTAATTATTGAAAATCTTACGGGAATTTTGAAAGAATTCTATAAGCTTAATTTTAATGGTTCATGATCTCTCTTAAATGTTTTAATGAAATTAATTATTGTTAACCCAACTACTTCATTAGTTTTTTCATCTTTTCTAACTCCAATATTCCCAACTTCTTCTGTTATTGCTTCTACTGGTTCTCCAAAAGATAAATAGAGCACATCTGCTTCCTCATCATAATCTATGGTTATTTTGTTGTCTTTCATTTTTAAATTTTATTCGTTAAGTAACTAGTAACAATAAACCCTTCTCCATTTAATAATTTAACTGCCACCATGAGATATTTCTTTTCCCCCTTTAAATATTTATAGTATTTTTGAATGGAATTTTCTTTTAAAGATTTATGATTATAATAACTTAACGTTTCTCCCATTAAGCTTAACTTGTTCACCATTTCTGGATGTTTATAGACTATGTGTTTCCATTGTGTGGTTGTAAGTCTTATTAGTTTGTGTTCTTTTATTTTTACTATAGATATAATCGACATTTTAACTTATTATTTTTAACTTTAATATTACTTGTTGTTTAAAAATTGAAAATCTTACGAGAATTTTGAAAGAATTCTATAAGCTGAGATAAATCTACCTATAGTTTTATATATTTATTTATATATCTATATTTTATGGCAAAACCCATAAGAGCAACACCAACATTAAGAGGACAAGATGCAATACGTTTTATTAAAGCGATGATTCAAGAAGAGAAAACTCCAAATCCAAAGCGTGTAGCTTTCATAAAAAAAGCATTAAAAACCCAATTTAAAGTTACTAACTAAATCCAGATACATTGGTGTAGTTCCTTTCTTGCGTTCTTTAAGTTCTTCAAATCCTATCTTTTTATAAAAATGAATTGAATCTTTCTTAGGGTTTCTTTTAGCATCTAAAACTATAAACCTACAACCAGAGTATTGTTCAAATATATGATTAGCTATTTTAACTGCAAATGCAAGCATTAGAGTTCCTAACCCTCTACCTAAAAATTTGTCGTCAACACAAAGACGTCCCACTTTTATTGCAGGTAATGAATGATAACTAATTCCTTTTCCGCGGAATACTTCTTTCATATCTCCTTCCAAATTTATCCGATCGTTCAATAAAGTAATATATCCAACTAATTCTCCACTTTTTAAAAACCATAAGTAAGTAACAGAAATCTTATTTTTTTGATTATTTAAAGCATCTTCTTTTTCAAATTCAACTAATTCCTTTTCATAAGAATTAAAACTAGAAAGATTGTGTTTATCATTAATTCTTCCAATATTTATCTCTTCAGGTTTTATTTTGTCCATTGTGTGGTTGTAAGTCTTATTAGTTTGTGTTCTTTTATTTTTACTATAGATATAATCGACATTTTAACTTATTATTTTTAACTTTAATATTACTTGTTGTTTAAAAATTGAAAATCTTACGAGAATTTTGAAATATTTTTGTTATAGAAAGTCTTTATAATCTATGTATTTTTACTATTTCATGCAATATTTATTTGTTTTAGGCAGGGATGGAGAATTAAGTAAATTAGAGATAGAATCAGTTTTAGAATTAAATAATATTGAATTTAAGATTGTTGATGCTAATGATAGTGTTTTAGTCTTAGATATAGTTAAATTAGATCCTAAAATAATTAATGAGTTTGGTGGTGTAATTAAGATTGCTAAAGTTATTTCAAGTACTACTAGAATGGATCAAGTAGAACAGAATTTAGATAAAGCAGAACTTTATGTTGGAACTAAAAATAAAATTGAATATTATATTGATGCAATGAATACTGGATTATTATCTTTTGTTGAAGATTATCTAAAAGATTATTTTAAAACAATTAGAGTTAAAGCAATGTATAAATCAAATAATGAACCTTCAAAATTGGTTAATAAAGATATTTTGAGAGAAGGATTAAATTTAGTTATATTTAAAGGATATATTGGTAAGGCTATTGCAATAACAGATCCTAGAGAATTCAAAAGAAGAGATTTAGCAAGGCCTGAAGTAGACCATATGAAAGTTATTTCTATAAGATTAGCTAAAATTTTAGTTAACTTAACTAAAGTAAAAAAAGAGGGAACTTTGTTAGATGCTTTTTGTGGATCTGGAACTATATTGCAAGAAGCTTTATTGAAAGGAATTAATGTCTTTGGTATAGATAAAGATCAAGAGTCTGTAAAACAGGCTGAAAAAAACATCACTTGGTTAATAAATGAATTTAGATTAAAAAATTTTGTAAAGATAATTAATTGGGATTCTGCTAATTTGAGTGGAAAATTACAAGAGAATAGTGTTGATGGCGTAGCTACTGAGCCTTATATGGGGCCTTATATTAGAAAATTACCAAACATGGGCGAAGCTAGAAAATTAGTTTTGGAACTTTCTGAGTTATATTCTAATTTACTTAAAAGTTTGAAGAAAGTCCTTAAAAAAAATGCTAGAGTTGTGATTGTTATACCTAAATTTAAGACAAGAGAGAATAGGATTATTATGATTGATTTTAAGATTATAGCTGAATCAAATGGATTTAGTTTGGCTTTTAAACCAATACAATATGGATATAAAGAAAATAAATTACTTAGAGAAATTTACGTTCTTGAGAATAATTAATATAGATTTATTATCTTTGATTATAAAATAATATTAATTACAAAATATAAGCTTTTAGGTCATTTTCTTGAAAGATTTGTGGTCTCTCTTGAAAATACAATGAATTAAGCAGTTTTGGTATATTCTACAACGTCAGTAACCTTTATATAGGGTTTCTAGTTTTCTTAGATTTATGGGAAGAATAAGAACCACTTTGGTTAAAAGAACAGGAGAAAAGCTAGTTGCTAAACACCCTGATAAGTTTCAAGGAGACTTTAACCAGAATAAAAAGGATGTAGAAGAGACGGCTCAAGTTAATTCTAAGAAGTTAAGGAATTTTGTTGCAGGTTATATTACTAGTATTGTTAAGAAGACTAAAAAGTAGACTTGGGGAGATTTTGATGACTGAAGAGACTAAGAAAAAATTTGATAGTAATATTGTGTTTATAGGAGATAAACCTTTCCTGAATTATGTAACAGGGGTTGTCATGCTTTTTACAACACAGAATTTTTCTGAAATTATTGTTAAAGCAAGAGGAAAATATATTTCTAGGGCAGTAGATGTTGTTGAATCTGCAAACCATAGATTTTTAGAAGACACTATTGAAGTTAGTAATGTTAAAGTCGGAAGCGAAGAAGTTACAAATAGAGAAGGAAAGAAAGTTAGAGTTAGTTTCATAGAAATTACTGTTAAGAAGAAAACTAATTGATTTTATACTAACTAAGAAAGTTTTATTAACAAATACAATCATTTAATCTTTAGAAAAAGAGGTTGAATGGTAAGTTCATTGTTAATTGATATAGGCATTATAATTTTATTTGGCGCAGTGTTAGCTTTAATTACTAAATTATTAAAACAACCAATAGTTTTGGGTTATGTTATTGCTGGGTTTTTAATCGGCCCTTTAATGTTTAAATTTATTGATAATGGGGGATTAATACAACAACTAGCTGAATTAGGGATTGCATTCTTATTATTTATTGTTGGTTTAGAATTAGATTTGAGTAAATTTAAACAACTTGGTTGGGTTGTGGGCATTACTGGATTTTTACAAGTTGCTTTAGTTACTTTTGTTGCATCTTTATTTGCTAGTTTATGGTTAACACCAATACAATCTTTATACATTGGACTAATTGTTGCTTTCTCAAGTACAATGATTGTTATTAAATTAATTGCTGATAAGGGAGAATTACAAACATTACACGGAAAAATTGTTTTAGGAATATTATTAGTACAAGATATTTTAGTTGTTTTAGCTTTATCTTTATTGCAAGGTTTTGGAGATCCTTCGCTAAGTGCATTAATTCCCCTAAGTAAGGGTTTAGGTTTAATACTAATCTCATATTTAATTGGAAAATACATTTTTAATTATTTATTAAAATTAAGTGCTTCAATACCTGAATTGTTATTTGTTGTTTCATTAGCAATTGCATTTTTATATTCTGCATTAGCTTATTATTTAGGATTTTCTATTGCTATTGGTGCTTTTATTGCTGGCGTTGCCCTAGCTTCTTCACCTTATAGTATAGAAATTGTTGGAAGAGTTATGTCTTTGAAAGATTTTTTCTTAGTTATATTTTTTGTTAGTTTAGGAATGCAAATAACAAATATTAACTTGGGAAATAGTTTAGGATTTTTAGTTATAATGCTACTTTTAGTTATTCTTATAAAACCCCTAATTGTATTTGCTTTATTAAAGATATTTAGGCAAAGTAATAGAACTTCTTTTAGTTCTGCAATTTCTTTAGCACAGATAAGTGAATTTTCTTTAGTTTTAGCTGCAAGTGGTGTAGCTCTAGGACATTTAGATAATGAGATATTTAGTTTAGTTGTTATTATTGGGGCTGTAACTATTACTTTAACTTCTTATCTTGTAAAATATGATAGACAGATCTATTCTTTATTTTATCCTTTATTAGTTAAGATAGAAACTACTAATAATAGTTCTAGCTTAGAAAAAATTAGTAGTGAAATTAGCAACCATATAATTGTTATTGGTGCGCATAGAATGGCTTCAAGAATTATTGATGTTTTAAAACAAAAGAAAGAAAATTTTGTTGTTTTGGATTTTAATCCTGACAGAGTAAGATTTTTACTAGATCATAAAATTAATTGTGTTTATGGTGATTATGGGAATGTTCATGTTTTAAAAAGTTTAAATATTGAAAAAGCTAAAGCAGTTATTTCTACTGTTCCTAATTTAAATGATAATTTGAGATTAATTAAAATGATTAAGGAACATAATAAAAAGACTATGATAATGATTACTTCTAATAAAGCAATGGATTCGTTGTTACTTTATAGAGAAGGAGGAGA
>CAYJSR010000002.1:0-22620 GCA_964373095.1 Candidatus Woesearchaeota archaeon | reverse complement strand
GTTGCAATTTAATGATATTTAAAGTCATCTAACAATTATAATAACCCCTAATAAAATAAAAATAACTCCAAACCATTTAAAATAAGGAAAGTTTTCTCTTAAGAATATAACAGAGAGTACAGAAACCCAAATATAACTAGTAGCAATTATTGGATAAAGTATAGATAAGTTTCCCTGTTTCAATGCGATTATAAACAAGACAGCAGCAATAGAATACAAAAACAATCCTAGAATCAATTTCCAATTAGTTATTATAGAATAAAAATCAAAACTTAATGTACTTGAACCCAATTTTAAAAATAATTGTCCAAATGCCCCAAGTAGAGCACAAAAAGCAACCAATAAAAGTATAGATAATTTAATCCCCATGTTTGAACTCATATCTCCTATATAGATCATTAATACGAATTTTAAATATATCCATTAACATTTTAAATGAATCTCTAACTATTTTAACTTTACTACCTTTCTTATCAATCCACGTAACTGGAAGTTCCTTAACTTTAAAACCTAGTTTATTAGCTATGAATAACATTTCTACATCAAAAGAAAATCTGTCTACTTTGCATAGTTTACAAATTATTTTAGCTTTCTCGGTTTTAAATAGTTTAAAGCCACACTGTGTATCTCTAAAATCTTTAAGTAAAAATAATCTAACAATAGATGGGAATAATTTACCCATCAATGATCTATACATTGGTTGTTTAACTTTTATATTTGACTCTTTAAGGTTTCTTGAAGCAATAATAATATCCCAATACTTGATGGCTTTTAAGAATTTATCTAGCTCATTAATTGGTGTTGCTAAATCACTATCAGTAAATAAAACTAAATTATATTTAGAAGCCAATATTCCTTCTCTAACAGAATAACCTTTACCAAAATTCTTCTCGTTTTTCAAAACTTTTACTTTATACTTAGAAACTAATTCAATAGTATTATCTGTACTACCATCATCAATAACTATAATCTCATATTTATTAAATTTTTTATTACAATATTTAATAATTTCAATTAAAGAACCTTCAATCCTATTTTCTTCATTATAAGCTGGAATTACAATAGATATTTCCATAATAAAAACAATCAACAAAGACTATAAAAAAGTAAGCTTTTTTATAAAATATTATTTAAACAAAATTAGACATAATATCAATAGTTAAAACATTAATGGAAGACTAATGAAATTTATTTTTCAATTTATGAGCATGTCCTTTTAATTTAATTAATAATGCTTCAGCCCAGACAAACTCGATTGCTAATATTGTAAGTCCTAAAATAATTATTAAGATACCAGGACCTGGAAGAATTAAAAGTGCAATACCAAAAACCAGTATTGTTATACCTACAAGAAATATTAACATTTTTTTAATTTGTTTTATATCTAACATATCACAAAAGCACAATGAGGAAGTAATTAAACTTTTCTAAAAAAGCAAGCTTTTTATAGAAGTTACTCTAAAACAATAATATCAAAATGAGGTGATTAAATGGCAACAACAGAAACATTATTATTATATATAATTCTAGGCGCAATTATAGGTATAGTTTGGAGTTTAAGAAAGATGTACATTCTAGAAGCCAGATTAGTATCCCTAGATCTAAAAACAGAACAACTAGTAGAGCATCTAGTTAAAAAGAAAAAATAAATTTTTTTACAGAAAGGTTTATAAATACGCATAAGTCCCATTTGCATAACCAATGAGGTAGAGCAGTAAAACTGCAACGAGGTTAAAAATGGACTTAAACACAAACGTTTCAAAAGAAATCTTAGAAAAAGCCTACGAAGCACTCGAAATAGCTAGAAAAACTGGCAAAATTAAGAAAGGTACTAATGAAGTCACTAAAGCAATAGAAAGAGGTAATGCAAAACTAGTTTTAGTAGCTCAAGACACCAATCCTAAAGAAATTATTATGCATCTCCCACCTCTATGTGAAGAAAAAGGCATTCCAATTGTTGCAGTTCCAAAAAGAGAAGAACTTGGAGAAGTAGCTGGATTAAGTCTACCTGCAGCAGCTATAGCAATAATACAAGAAGGCGATGCTAAACAAGCAATAAAAGAATTAACTTCTAAATTGAAGTCTGCTTAAAAAAATGTCAGAAGATAAAAAACAAGAGAATAAACAATTTAAGAAAGCTGAGCCTCAAAAAGAAAATACAGAGCAAGCTCAAGTAGTTAAAAAATCAGAAAAATCATCTTCTTTATTCATTCAAGCAGTACCGGCCCAAGTAGAAGAAATAGTTGGTAGAACAGGCATGAGAGGCGAAGTAATACAAGTAAGATGTAGAGTTCTAGAAGGAAGGGATGTTAAACGTATTTTAAGACGTAACGTTAAAGGCCCAATTAGATTAGGTGATATCTTAATGTTAAGAGAAACAGAAATTGAAGCTAGAAAATTAATGCAAGGAAGGAAATAAATGGTTAAATGTAATTTTTGTGGAATAATAATGCCAGCAGGAACAGGAAAATTACTAGCTAGAAATAATGGAGACCTATACTACTTCTGTTCCAATAAATGTGAGAAAAATCAAATTAAATTAAAAAGACTTCCAAGAAATATTAAATGGACTGAAGAAGCCAGAAAAGCTAAAGGCAAAGCTTAATCAAATTAAAAAAATACACTTAGAGGATTCCTCTTTTGCAAAAGAAACCCAATAAGGTGTTCATGCATCTTGATAATATCCTTGCCAAAATGCCCATTCTTCCAGATCAACACCATTACTTTCTAATTCTTCATCAAGCCAATTAGTTTGATGCATATCTTGCTCAATCTCTTGTTTTATTCTTTTTATAAAAAATCCTTTCATAGCCATCTACCCCCACAAGTTTAATATTAATATTAAAACATATTATAAATATCTAACCTATATTTTGCATATATTATATATATAGAACAAAGTATATAAGAAAGTGTAAGAATCCTCTTTAAGTGAACAAAATGTTAAGACAAATCATAGTTACAATAATGGGAAATGTAGATTCAGGTAAAAGTAAGACTATAGATTGCATAAAAAAAACATCCATAGTTCAATCAGAACCAGGTAAGATAACCCAATCAATTAAAGCATATTCTATATCTTTAGACGCAATAAAAAACATTTGTAATGATCTCTTAGATATAAGTAAAATAAAAGTTCCAGGATTGCTCTTCATCGATACACCAGGGCATGCAGCATTCACAAATTTAAGAAAGAGAGGCGGTTCTTTAGCAGATATTGCAGTTTTAGTAATAGATATTAATGAAGGATTAAAACCTCAAACTTTAGAAAGTATAGAAATTTTAAAAGAAAATAAAACCCCTTTTATAATAGCATTAAACAAAGTAGATTTAATTAATGGTTGGAATAGTAACATAGAAATACCTTTAATAAAAAGCATCCAACAACAAAGTTCAAATGTACAGAAAGTTCTAGATGATAAACTCTATACTTTATTGGGAAAATTTTATGAATTAGGTTTAAGCACAGAACGTTTTGATAGAGTAGAAGATTTCACAAAACAAATTGTAATGATTCCTACATCAGCAAAAACTTCTGAAGGAATTCCAGAACTTCTTATGATATTAACAGGTTTAGCTCAAAGATTTTTAGAATCAGAATTAAGTTATGATCCAAATAGTCCAGGAGAAGGAACAATATTAGAAGTAACAGAAGAAATTGGTTTAGGTAGATGTTTAGATACAATAGTTTACAAAGGTAAATTAAAAGTAAATGACACAGTAATCATTGGAACCCTACACGAACCAATTGTAACAAAAATAAAAGCATTATTCTTAGTAGATAAAAATCAATATAAAAATGTAAAAGAAGTTGAATCTGCAATTGGTGTTAAAGTCTCAGCTGTAGGTCTTGAATCAGTAATTCCAGGCATGCCATTAAAAGTAGCTAACAAAGATTTAGAAAAAACAAAGATAGAAATTAAAGAACAAGTAGAGCAACTAACAATAGAATTAGACAACGATGGAATAATAATTAAAGCAGATAATGTTGGTAGTTTAGAAGGCTTGATTAATTTACTAAGAATAAAAGATATCAAAATAAAAAAAGCGTCAGTAGGAGAAATATCAAAAAAAGATATTGCAGAAGCATTATCCACACATAATCAGTTTTACAAAGTAATTCTAGGTTTTAATGTAAAAAATATAGATTCACAAGAAGTAAAAATAATAACAGATAATATTGTATACAGTTTAGTAGATAAATTCCAAGAATGGTATGAAAAAGAAAAGCTAGCTTTAGAAGCAAAATTATTTGCTAATTTAGTAAAACCGTGTAAATTAAAGATATTAGCAGGTTATATGTTCAGGCAATCAAATCCTGCAGTTTGTGGCGTAGAAATATTAGCTGGAAAATTAAAAACAGGAGCAAATTTAATGAAAGAAGATAAAGCAATTACAGAAGCAAAAGAGATGCAAAATGAAGGTAAAAAGATAGATGAAGCAAAGAAAGGAGAACAAATAGCATTATCAATGCCAGGAATAACTTTAGGAAGACAAATAAAAGAAAATGATATTTTATACTCTGACATTCCAGAAGAACAATTTAGATTATATAAAAAAAACAGAAAATTAGTCACAGATGAAGAAGTACAAATCCTAAGAGAGATAGCAGAATTAAAAAGGAAAAACAATACTAGCTGGGGAATCTAGAAATAAAACTGTTTTTTTGATTTAATAATATAAATAACTAATAATATAACTACAATTAAAGCCAATAATATTAAAACAAAACTTAATTTAAATGGTTTCTTAGAGTTTTCTAAAACTTTATCTTCTTTGATAGTTAGATTAGAAGTTACTTCAGATTTAACAGGCATATTCTTTGGCTCAGCTAAGAAAATAAAATAACTATGTCCAGCAGGATAAACCATAATTACCAAATTTTGTTTTGAGTCATCAAGTTTCCAATCAGATTTTACCAAAGTTTTTACTTCAGTTCCTTCATCTACTTCATAAACAACTATATTAACTGCATCAAGATCCTTTGCAGTAATTCCAAGATTAAATAAAGGTATGGTATAAATCAAGTCTTTAGACTCAATTATGGTCTCATTAGTTACATTAAGTTCGGGAGCTACTTGTATAATATCAATAATTCCATTATTTTTAGATATAGCATCAATAATAATTTCTAAAACCATATTAGATAATCGTGGAGCATTATTAACATCTATATTTGTGTTCTGATCTTCATCTGTAGAAACTTCTTGATTAGAAATAGAATCTTCTATTGGAGATAATATATAATCTCTATCATCTCTACCACATTTATTTATTATCTTATTTCGTTTTATGCCCTTACTTAAATCATCTCTTCCTTTATTTTGTTTAAAATAAGATTTAAGCCCATTTTCCCAATTCTCAAAACGAGTAATTAAGACATTTACTTTTTTAATATCTCTTTTTGGGGCAATCTTAACTGTTAAATAATTAGAACTATCTCTTTTTTCTCTACATTCATCAAATTTAACATCTAGCCGTTTTACTACTCCTTCTTTTAAATCAACTAAAGAAATTACATTTTGAAGATTATTTAATGCTGAAACAACACTAACAACACTAGTATTAGAAACAATATTAAGAGAAGTATATCCTCCACTACCACTGCCGCCACCAGAGTTAGAAGTAGTAGGAATATTTCTAAATCCAACAACACCCCAAGAACTAAAAGTAGTTATTTGATCATTTAATAATACTGAATATTCAGTGCTATTAACAATAGAACTACCAGAATTAATCCAGCCAGAAAAATATTTACTTACTTTCAAATCACTAGAAACATATTCACTTTGATCTAAAGCAGTATTATTATAATAAATAACTAAATTATTTACATAAGCATTAGCAGATTCATTTTCTATAATCAAAACATTAGAGACTAAACTGCAAGTATAAGAAGAACTACTACATGTTGTTGATTCTACATCAGCCAGAGTTAGATTATTTGTTGTAATTATAAAAGAAACATCAGTAGCATTTGCAAATGAAAAATTTAAATAATTTGATTCTATAAGACTATAAGTAGAATCAACAAGAGCAGTTAAAACAGAACCATTAGATAAACCTACTAAAGAAAGCACATCAATATCAGCATAAGCATAATTTGTATCAAGAAAAGTAGCATTTGATTGATCAAAATAATATTGTACAGCCAAATTATTACTTGCATTATTCAAACTCAGATTACTATTTGGAGATTGAAGATCAAACACAAAACCCCCAGCCCCATTATCATAAGCATCATTAGATGTAAAATTACTATAAGAATCACTAGAGATAAATCCATTATTTGTATTATTATATGCAGCATTATTTAAGAAAATTGAATTGGATGAACCAATAATGAGAAAACCATGATCTAAATTATTGTAAACTGAATTATCGACAAAAGTATTATCTTCAGAATCTTTAATATAAAAGCCACTTCCTAAATTATCATAAACATCATTGTTTGTAAAAATATTATTTGTTGCAGGATCAAGATTTACACCAGTAATTAAATTTTCATATAGTGTATTATTTGTAAAATTATTATAATGTGCAATATCAAGGCTTATACCAAAAATACCATTAACATATCCACTATTATTGACTAAATTAGTATAATTGCTATCATAAAACAAATAACCACTATAAGTATTATTATAAGCAACATTATTTCTAGCAGTATTAGAATTAGCACTAGAAAAGCCTATACCATTAGAATTATTATATAAATTATTATTTGTAATGTTATTATTTGTTGAACCAGAAACCACATCAACACCAGTACCATTATTGCCATATATAATATTTAGTGTAATCAAACTATCATTAGAATTTTCTAATGTAATTCCATCAACACCACTTCCTAAATTATCATAAACAGTGTTATTAGAAACAATAATAGAATTAGAACTAGACAAATATATGCCAGCTAAAGAGTTATTATAAGCAGTATTATTTGTAATATTAATAAATTCAGATCCAATACCAGCCCCAAAACTATCAATAAAAATACCAGCGCCTATATTATCATACACTGTATTATTAATTATACTACTATTTTGTACATGATCAAAATAAATACTTTTATCAAAATTATAGAAAATACAATTTTTAACAGTAATATTAGTAAGACCACCATCTGCATTTATTGCTTCATCATTTGCACCAAGATCTCCAGAAATATTATAACCATTACAATCTAGGATTACATCAGGAGAATCAATAAGAATACAATCACCAGTAGTAGAAAGTGACCCTGTTAAAATATAACTACCAGGACTTATAATTGTTCCACACGCATCAACATCAATAGCATAAACAAATGAATTTATAAATAAAACACTTAAAACAAATAGTATTAACAAACCTCTTTTCATATAATTTTTATATTAAATCTTATATTTAAACCTTTACAAAATCTTTATAAAGCCTTCATTAATCAAAAGATGCATGGTAGAAGTAAGATTTGTAGTAAACGATCCCAAAACAGGAAAAGCTTACCAAAAGACTTTAGAAGATAATCCTTATATAAATAAAAAAGTAGGAGATAAAGTTACAGGTTTAGAAATAGGTTTAGAAGGTTATGAATTAGAAATTAGAGGCGGTTCAGATAAATCTGGTTGTCCAATAAGATTTGATATGCCTGGCTTCGGAAAGAAAAAAGCATTATTAAGTGCAGGCCCATGTATTAAAGGTTTAAAAAAAGGAAAAAGAGTTAGGAAAACTGTAGTTGGAACTTTAATCAATAATGATATAGTTCAATTAAATTTAAAAGTTTTAACTCCTGGTTCTAAAAGTTTAGAAGAATTAATACCCAAAAAAGAAGAAGTTAAAAAAGCAGCTTAAAGTTAATTTTATAAATATTTCTAACCAACTTAATATATGACTAAGATATTAAGACCTGATTTTAAAAATAAGAATTTAGATATAAAAAAACTTGAAGGTCCTGCAGATATTTCTTATTTAGTAGATCATATACTAATAAGTTATCAAGCAAGATCTGAAGGATTATCTTATAGTCAATACAGAAACAGATTAAGATTATTAGATATATCAACAGAAACAGCAATAGAAAATGCAAGAAATGGAATCACTATAAATAATTACCTAGAACAACAAATAAAAACACAAAGATTATTTTATTATGGAACTCTAGGTTTAATGACTGCATCAATACTTTTAGGTATATATATGGCAATAATACAGCCTAGAACCCAAATAGATAAGAGATTAGAAGAAACAACAATATTAATGTCAACTTAATAATATTTTCAAAAAAACCACAGAATAGATTTAACTTTAAAGTTTAAGAAGCTTGATCAGAAAAAACCGAAATTATTTCAGATAAATCAAAACATTCTCATAGAATAATCCAAGTTAATAATGACTTACCATAACTATTGCACGATTAATTTCATCTTGATTTAATTTTTTACTAAACATACTTTTCAATTTAGGAATTATTCTTCTATCAACATGTCTTTCTCCAATCAAAGCAGCAGCTAATTTTTTATATTCCACAGAAACATTATTATTTTTAGAAAAGAATGAAACTGGTTTTCCTTTAGCTAAAGCTCTTAATACATTTTCATTATCATCTAAAACACTAACAACAGGAACTTTAGTCGCATCTTGTATAGCATTTAAATCTAATTCAAACTTTTTTCCCCTAACTTTATTTATTATTATCCCAGAGATATATGTCCTTTTTTGTCTAGCAACCCTAATTGCATGTAATGTACTAGCCAATGTAACATAATCTGGAGTAGTAATAACAAATAATTCATCAGAAGCCATTACTGTAGCCAACATCTCATGATTCAGAGTAGGAGATGAATCTATAAGTATTAAGTCATAATATCCCCTTAATGAAGCAATATATTGATGAAATCTACTACAATCAGTAGGATTATTATACAAAGAACTAGGAAGTATATGTAAACCTGAAGAATGCTCATAAATTGCTTTTTGTAATTCAACTTTTCCAGTCATTACATCATGTAAATTATATTGTGGTTTTGTAAATCCAAAATGTAATGCTAAATTCGGTCCAGAAAAATTTCCATCTACAACTAAAACTTTTTTCTTATAATCTTTAGATAATAAATATCCTAAATTAGAGACAGTAGTTGTTTTACCAACACCACCTTTAATAGAAATAAAACCAATTATCTTTGCTCTCTTCATCAC
Source organism: Candidatus Woesearchaeota archaeon (assembly GCA_964373095.1). Lineage (GTDB taxonomy): Archaea > Nanobdellota > Nanobdellia > SCGC-AAA011-G17 > GW2011-AR18 > CAYJSR01. Next base: position 13,443 of record CAYJSR010000002.1, on the reverse strand, counting down.
ACATCCTCTTTTATAAATCTATTCACTCTACTATTTATAAATGTTGCGGAAATTTTCGTATCCTAACGTAACAAGCTAAGATTATATTTTTCTAAAATCTCATTTACAGATCACAAATAAGTAACCAAGATATAAATTTAATTTAAAAAAAGAAAATTCAATTATCGTTTAAGAGAATTAATTAATCTAGATTTTTTAGATTTAATTCCAGAATCAGCAGGTCCAAAAAATTGCCAGCATAGATATTCCTTTCCTATATTAGATTTTTTAATTAATCTTACTCTAGATCCTTCTAAATTAAAATAAGCAAATGTTCCTTTCTCAGACTTTAGAAAATAATCTCCATCTTTCCAATTAGCAGCAGTTTCCTTTATAAAACTTACAAAATGTCTCTGAGTTTTAATATGTTTTCTTTCAATTTTTAATAAAGGTTTAAACTGATAAACTATAGAATAATTCGGTCTGACCTGCATAACAGTCAATTTGTCATTAAATACCATAGTAAAGCCAATATATGAGATAATGTCGAAATTTATAAACCTTTTGAAAATCCTTAGTCAGGGCTAAAATCATCCAACTTAGCTGTAAATTCGCTATTATCTTTTATTAAACCCTTATATCTCAAATAATCCCTAGCTAATATCCAAAAGACTAAACCAAGACTTTTTTTACCTTTATTATTGCAAGGAACAACTAAATCAACGTTAGCTAATTCATTATTTGTATCACACATTGCTATAACTGGAAACCCAATTCTTGATGCATCATCAACTGCATTTTTATCTGGAAATGGATCTACAACTAAAATTAATTTAATTTCCATAAAGTTTTCTAAACTAGTATTAGTTAATATTCCAGGAGGATATCTTCCAGCAAAAGCCTTTATTCCAGTACATTTAGAAAATATTTCAACTGGTTTCCAACCATTTTCTCTTCTACAAACAATCAAAATCTCACTAGGAGAATAATTCGATAATAATTTACCAGCACATTCTATTCTTTCATTAACTTTCTGAATATTAAGAACACTTAATCCATCAGGTCTTATTTTATATATGAACTGTTGCATTGCCTTGGTTCTAAACTTCGTGCCTATATGTAATCCTACCTTAAGATATTCATCCACAGGCACTAAATATTGTTCTGTATTTTCAGTCGACATTTTTGTATTTTATTATAAAGCCTATTACTAAGAAACACTTGCTTGTTTTTTGCCTCAGCAATATTGGCTTTAGAATGTGTAAATTTAAACCATATATAAAGCTTACTAAATCAAAATTTTTTTAGATTAACACACAATATAAAAAAGAAAAAATAATAATTTTAGATTTAATAAGTTAAATTAAAGATAGCTTACCATTTCAAGCGTTTAGATGAACTATTTCTTTTAACTAAAATAATAGCTATTACAATAATTATCACTAAAATTAATACCCATACCCAAATATTACTTCCCGTACTCTTTTCAGGTGTAGTTGTTTCATTAGTCTCACTAGTTTGTTGAACTACAACAGGAACAACTGCAAATTTATTTCCAATTGCAAAATAACTAAATCCAGGAGTTTCAGCTGTGAAAGAAACACTTGTCGCATCGTCACTTGTGACTGAGGTCATTAATTCTGCCCATTCATTATTATCTAATCTAAATAATCTTATATCACTCTTATCTAAATTATTCTCAGTTAACCATTTCTTTGTAACTTTAAATTTAACTTTAGCAGTTCCATCTATATCTGAATTTTCAAAATTAGTTTTATCTATTTTTAAATATTGGTAAACCTTGTCTGAATTTAATACTTTTCCAACATTAGCTTCATTAGTTAACAGAATACTAACTTTGGCATTTGTTAATTCTTTTTTTACTTTGAAATTAACTTCACTTACACCAACAGTATCTAAAGCAAATGTAAACTTAGCTTGGCTTCCAATTCCTAACTTAGTTAAAGTAGCAACCGCCTCAGTTTGTGCTACAGCATTTGAAACTATGGTAGCACTTCCTCCGCTACCGCCCCCTCCGCCACCTCCAGGAGCATCATCACCAGAAGCAGGCGTAGTTATAGCATATGAAGAAAAACCTATTGATATAGGCACACTCCATGTTGTTGTACTTACAATTGAATCCTCTGAAATAAATTCTACTCCATCTTCATTAGTAATGTCTACACAATTTGAAACTCCATCTTCATCACAATGGAATAAATTATCACCAGTCCCTGGAACAGTTATTTCAATCTGAGTTACACCAAGATTTTGAAGAATCTCTGCCCACAAATCATTATCCATACCTACAAAACCATATGTATCATTAGAACTGATATTAAATGCATCAGTAAAGTTTAATTCTAGATTATCTTGAGCTAAATTTGCACCAAGCAAAGAAACACCAGTACCATCTGTGCCATGTAAACCAATTGTAACATTAGTAATTACACCAATTTCTTCAGTGGGTGTATTAGCAATTGCAGAAACATCACTTAAAACAACACCATTTGCATTTGTAACTTTAAACCTCAATGAAGAAAGATGTAAATCACCAGATATTGGAGTAAATAAAGGTCTAAATATAACATTCGAACTACCTACTCCACTAGTGGTAAAGTTCAAACAAGATGAAGTTGCTTTCATTCCACTTTGTGCAAATAATTCCATCATATAATAATAAGTCGTCTCTGCTTCAATAGATAATTCAACAGTTGAACCATTACCTTGAAGCATTACTCCATTAAATAAAGGCATTGGATGGAACGACCTATAATTATCTCCATCAAAATTTGGATTTCCTAAATCATACAATATTTCAGAAGTTCCTTGACAAGAACTATTTGTTGCATAAAATGTAAGTGTTAAATTAGTAGGTTTATCTGTAGCAACAGTCAAGAAAGCACCACTCTCAAAAGCATTTGCAGTTGTTGAAATAATTGTAGGCGCAACCCTATCTGTTGTAGGATCATAAAGATCATCAGAATCCGCACAATTAGGAACATAAATACACATAGGATCAGCACAATCTACTAATCCATTTGAATTATCATCTGCTTCATTAAAACAATTTTCTCCAGAAAAATGCCCATTTTCAGCATAACTACTACCACATGCAGAAGGATTTGCACGACAATCTATAGGTTTAGCTTCTGCTGATCCAGGAGTATAATAACTATTTAATAAGACATCTACAACATTATCCAATCCATCACTAATATCACTCTGGAAAGAACTATCATTACCCGTAAAAACAGAAACTTTCATAGGAACCTTCAAAGATTCAACACTAGTCTTTCCTAGACTATCCTTAGGTATTATTAAAATTTGAGCAGAAACTTGATTATTACAAACCCTTGCTTTCATTTCATTTGGTACGCCAGCTAAACTAGCAGAAAATGGAACCAATTTATAAATTCCATGAACATTAGTGCAACGATAACCTCTTCTCAATTCTTCACCTGTTGAAGTAACTTTATATTGGAAAGCATAATCAGTACCATTAAAGTTATTAAAAGTAAGATTATCCATAAATGTATAAGCCAACTGACAACCAGTACTCTCATTATTATCAGAATCAAATAAATAATAAAATTGTTCAGTCATATTTCCACCAAGATTAAACGGAGCACATGAAGCAATATAATTTCCAGTTCTTGTCATAATTCCAAATCCAAATGAAGTATCCATATCCTTAACTCCTAAACCAACTATATCTAAATCAGTAGAATTTGGAACATCAATCTGATCATCAATAAGATCATTTCCTATTTGAACTGGAGAACTTTGTGAACCACCCTTAAATAATCGATCTCTATTAAAAGCATTACGATCAAAACCCTCTCCAATTGTATGTCCAAACTGTGTAGGATTATATCCACCACCACAAGAAGGATCAGCAGTTTTCCAAGCGTCTGCACCAGCAGAAACATTAAAGCAAGATTCATCAGCACAATCTATATTACTATCACCATTATCATCTTCCCCATTAAAACAAACTTCTTTAAAATCCATAGTACCATATTCAATAGATCCATTAGTCATTTCAGCAGGTAAACAAACATTTAATTGACTACTCCAATCATAATCTCCTTCCCCATCCAAAGAATCACACGCACCAGGATTAGGGCATAAAGTGGGATAATCTGTACTACAAATCTTTTCATTAGCAGACCTACACTCTTTTCTTTCTGTAGCAGGGTCTACAGTTTTCCATTGACAATTTCCAGCAGAACCCAAACCCTTTTGTTCACAATTTATTTGATCAAAACAACCTCCACACTGGTTAATACATTGAGATGCAAAACCTCCACTTATAAAAGGTATATAACACTTATTACGAACTGAATCCCAAACCGCAGGAGGCCTATATTGTGTACCAACAGTACAAGTACCTGAAGATTCACATTTATCTGCAAAATGATCACAATCTTGAACAGAATTAAAATTATCCTCACAAGCATTAAAAGAAGATTTCCATGTGCAACTTAATCCAGACATAACAGAAGAATTTACACAACCATTTTGATTATTATTATATTGACGACAACCACCACCAGACCCTCCACCAGTTCCAAAATGCCCACCAGGTAATAATTCATCTATTATTCCTTGAGGGGTATCATTTCCAGTTATTTGTGTCGTAACCTTACCAACAAGAGTCAAAGGACCATTAGAATCCGTTAAACCTAAACCTGCTTTCGGAGCAGCCATTAACAACATACGTTGATTACAAAGTACAGTAGCATTCCAATCCCAAGAATCAGTAGCAGAAACATTAGTTTCAAATATTGCACCATTCCAATTTTGTATTCCAGAACCACCACCTACATTTGAACCATTTATAAAAATTCTAGCATTTGCACCAGGAAAACATTGTACAGGATCAAAAATATTACATCCACTAGCAGGACTTCTATCTGCATCTACATATAAATAAAAACTTAAGTTAGTATCAGAATTACAAAGTGTAGTATTAGTAACATTGCCTTCAAAGAAAATTCTGAAACCAACTTTAGAACCATTAATTGAAGCAAAAGCAGCACCTATATTTCCTGCATAATAAGGTGAACTAGAAGCAACACCAGCTTGCTGACCATTAGCAGCAAAAGGCATACCAAAAATAAATGAAGTACCATTTATAATTGTTGGACCATCAAATTCCCCACCATCAGCAACAACCATAAAAACTATTAGTAAGAGTAAAATTACAAAAACTGAAAACACCTTCGATGAAGCTAAACCTTTCGCACCCATTATCATCTTACTGTATTGAATTTATATAAAAACATTTACATAAACTATAAAGTGATAAACAAATAAACATAACATAATATTAAAAATAAAAAAGACCTTTTAAAAAAATATTTTCATAAAATCAATTCAACCTTATATAAATTATTTACAACCTCAAATTAATAATTTTTTCTTATATGAGAAACAAGATCATCAGCATGATCTCTCAAACCAAGACCCAGACCAATTCCCATTGCAAGAGCAAACCCTAAGCCTAAAGCTCCAAGTAATATTAAAAAAGCATTCTGCAATAAAGTAACATCAATTCCAAGTTGGGCCAATCCTAAAACTAAAACTAAATATAAAATAACAACTCTAACTAAACCAGCAACTATTAACATTCCCCTCATTTTTGTATGCTCTCTTATTTTCAAACCAACATAATGAGCTAAAGCTACTCCTACAAAGAAGATTACTAATGCAATTAATACATGTGGCAACCATTCAACAAATTTAACAAGCAAATCACTAAACGCACTTAAATTTAATATATTTACAGCAACTTTTAAAAATATTATAAATACAAACCATTTTATTAATTCTCCAACTAAATTTGGAATATGTGTATGACCAACCTCTTTTGTTACACCTGATTTTTTAACAGCATCATCTAAACCTGCTTTTTCTAATAACCATCTAACAGCATGACCTAAAGCCCAACCAATAAAATAACCTAAAATTAATAATAATATAGCCACAACTATGCTAGGAAATATTGCTAAAAAATCTTTCCATAATTGATATAAAGGAGTAAGAAACAAATTACCAGTCGCTACTAAGGCTCGTGCAGCCATTTTAATCACACCTCATTTTATTTATTAATCTGTGTAGTTCTTTATATAGTTTGTGTTTAATAAATTATTTAGAATAAACCTAATTAGTATTATTATTTTTTATCTGTTCTGCAATAATTTGAAGTTTTTTTACTGAATCATTACTTATTTTATCTTCATTTAGTTTTATTAATGGAATTCTTAATCCCACAACTAAATCCATAAATTCATTAGGTTCAGAAATCATATTCAATTGCATATCAGAAAAATACTCAACATCTTTTTTAAAAGAATCTATTTCAGAATATTTAACAAATAAAGTATTAATCACTCCTTTACCAATTGCTCTACTATATTCATTTATTTTAGAATTAATAGATATCAAACATTTACTCCGATATTTTTTCATTAATTCCTTATAGCTATCTAAATCAGCCTCACTAAATGGATTCTCAACATAAGAAACACCATAACTTTCGATTAACTTAGCAACAAAATCAAATTGTTTTTTAGTATCTAAATCAGCATTTTTATATTTATATATCCCATCTAAAAAATTATTAAATACTACCCCAACCCTTAATTCAAAATTAATTAACTCATGTTCTTTATCAACAGCTTCTTTAACAAACATCAATATTTGTTCTTCTTTCATATTTTCTACATGTGAAAGATTCTTAGCTAAATAATCAACCACACTTCTATTTGCATTTAATGCCGCATCAAAACTATTGGCATTCAAAGAAAAGACTATAAATTCAGCAATACCTATTTGTTTTTTTAATACAACATTCATCGGCCTGGGAATTTGTTTTACAGTTGAATCAACAAATTTCCAAGGGACTTTTATAGAATTAAAAATACCGTTTTCAAGTATAGAATATATTTTAATATCTAAATCTTTTAAAGTTTCTTTTAATTTAGAAAAATCATTTAATGTTTCAATCTTAAAATTCTTTAGTTTTAAATTTAAATTATCAACCAATGTTGAATCCCAATCAACTTTTAAATTAGTCTTACCATCACTAGTTATTATAACTACTTCTTTACCAAAGAATAAAAAACTCCTACTTAATTTTACTTCTTGAATCTTCATAAAAATTAAAAAAGAAATAGCTATAAAAACCTTACTCTTAAAGTAAACTAGACTTAAAAGACTTTTTAGATTGTTTAAGTTGTCTGATTTTTATTATAAACCCAATTATAATTATAAGTAATAGAGATAATAATACAATCCAACACTTTTTTTCATAAATAAATAAATAAAAAAGTAATATATAAAGGTTATTATAAAAAACTATTCTGTTTTCTTAGGCATAGTTCTAAGAACTCCAATTGGGATTACACCTTTAGCTAATTCAAGTTTTGCAATTTCAATAGGATTATAGTTTATCTTTTCAAGATCTTCTTCTTTTAAATTTATTAACATTGGACTCCCCATTGAGATTTGTAACGCTCTTGCACCAACAACTCTAGCTTTTTCATATTTATTTAAACTTTCTTTTACCATGCTACAAACCTCCAGGTTTTTGCAATTGAAAATATAATTTTCATTTTTTATAATGCCTTCCTGAGCTCTTTAGTTTTCTTTATTGCAAGCCCTACCATAATATCCACATCATCTAAGCTTAGAGCAACTTCTTCTCCTTTTTGCAATGAACAAACTGAACCATCATCTAAAACACCAACAGTTAATCTTGCATCAACTAATTTTTCTTCATCATAATTTGGATCAACAATGAAATGAGTTCCAACTTTTAATACAGTGCAAGACAAAGGCAATTTTTCTAAAGGCAATTTTTCTTTTGAATGTTCTTTGTAATTTGCTTTATTATTTTCAAGCTTAGGAAACTTAGCATCTTTTATTGCAGCAAGTGCAGCTAAAGAAGCAGCATCAAATAGATTTCCTTCATCATTGATAGGATAAATATCAATCATAACCATCCACATTAATTCTCCTTTTTTTATACATAATTTTTTAAAATTTAAAGCTTTTCCTTCCCTTAATGCCCTATCAACTAATCTAGACATTTCTATAGCTCCAATTTGAGGAGGTCCAGATTCAAAATCAGGATTACTTAAAGGTAATAATTCAGTATTAACAACAATAGTTCCTTCATCAGGATTATCTGCAAATGGTTCTCCGGTTTCTAATTTAACCCCTGCAATAACCTCAGTTTTTCCAATTTTAACCCTTGCAGAACCTTCAGCGCTCTTTGAAGAAATACTATATTCCACAGTAATAGGTCTAAATTCATCAAATTTTCTTCCATCTAGTCTAAAGCCCTTACTGAAAAGATTCAATGCATATTCTTTAGTAATATCAACCATCTATCCCGCCATATTTATATTTATCTTTCAAAGCTTTTACTTGAACATCTCTAATCATTTCACAGCCTTTTTTAGCTAATTCCAAAGCTTCTCTCAATTCTTCTTTTGAAATTTGGCCATCCATTTGCAATAAAGTAATTTGTCCAGTTCTAGTTGCAAAAGCAGTAGCTATATCTGTTGCATTTCCTTCATAGTCTTCTTCTTCTTTATTTAAATCTAAAACAATTTTACCACCAACTTTTCCAACAGCAACAGAACTAATTAGATCTTTCATTGGAATTCCTGCATCAGCCAAAGCCATTGCAGCTGCGCAAATACCAGCACATCTTGTTCCAGCATCAGTTTGTATTAATTCAACATAAACATCAACAACAGACCCAGGATAATCACTAAGATCAAGAATAGGAGCTAAAGCTTTTTCAGTTACTAATGAAATTTCTTTGCTTCTTCTACTAGGTCCAGGTCTAACTCTATCTCCAGAACCAGAAAAAGCCATCATATTATAATTGCATCTTAAAACACCACTAATGGGATTTTGAAACACTTGAGGATATAATTCCCTAGGACCATGAACAGCAGCTATAGCAATAGTTTTTCCAATCTTAAACATTGCACTACCAACTGCACGATCTACAACTCCAACCTTTGCTTCAAAAGGTCTTAATTCATCAAATTTTCTTCCATCTATCCGTTTTTCATAAACCATTTTTTTCACTTTCTAAAAATTCTTTAATTCTTTCTGTTAAACCTGAAGTATGACTTTCATCTTTTATTTTTTGAATAGCCTTCAAAGCAATTAAATCACTTTTTGGATCATCTCCACTTAACCAAATCCATCCATTTTGTCCAACTGAAATCCTGCATCCAGTATAATCCTTAATCATTGTAATCATACTACCTTGTTTTCCAATAATCCTAGGAACTTTAGAAGGTGCAATCTTAATTATCCTTCCAGGACCTAATTTTCTTAATCCAGGCCCTTTCATACTTAAGTCAATTAATTTAAAACTTGCAATATTCACAATTTGAACCATAACATAATCTTCATAATCAAAAAATTTACTCAAATCTGTACCCTTTTCAATAAAATCAGATGTTGCATCTTTAACAGAAAGATTAGCTTCAAAAGGCCAGCCAATATTAATTCTCCAACCACCTAAACCAACACCAACAATTCTACCTATAACCAAATCTCCGCATTTAGGAATATAAGGTCCTGATAAAGGAACTAATTTTACTAATCTACCACTAAAATTAATCATACCTATTCTTGTAGCAACTAATTTATCTCTATCTCTTATTACATCTTCTCCAGGTAAATAATCCATTCCTTCTGCAATTTCCTGACCTGGAACAACAATTTCTCTTTCCTGAACTAATAATTTACTCATTTTATTTCGTTTTAAGTATTCTTATCTCAACTGTACCTCTTGCTATATTATTTAAAGCTATCTCAAAGTCTTCTTGTAATCCACCAGGCAGCTCAATAATAGATACAAGACTTCCATCACTTTCCCAAGTCTGTTTTACAAGTTTTCCAAACTGTTTCAAAATTGGAATAGCACGACTAGCATATTGTGAAATTATCTTAACACTTAACTCCCTAACTTCGTGTTTTATAGGAATTATAGCCCTTATCTTTTCTATAACAAAATTAACTTGTTGTTCAGCATTTTTAGATTCATCAATCCTTATTTTAGCTTCATTCATTGCATTATCAATTCTTAGAGATGGATGTGGTTTTCCAGTATTTGGATCTACAACAGTTCTATGAATAATATTTATTATTAAATTTCTCTTAGCTTCTTGTTCAGCCCTCATCATTTCAGCTGTTAAAGGAACATCTCCTTCTTTTACAATAATTTTACAAATTTCAAGTTTATCATTTGTATTAAATATTTTTTCTAATTCATGTTCAGAAGCTCTTGTTCCTTTCTTAGCATCATAAAATATCTCATCAGTAGCAACAACATCAGAAATAGAGATACTTCTTCCTTTTTTAAAATCTAAAGCTTTCTGAGGATCCACTAATATCTCATAAGTTTTTCCTTCTCTTTTCAATTTTGCAATTACTGATTTGGTATTAACCATAAATTAAAGACAAATATTAAGCTTTCTTAGAAAGCTTCTTCAAAGTATCTTTGTCTAGCCTCCTAAACAACTTATCACTAGTTTTAACATAAGCTCCGTCTAATCTATCAGAATCAAATTCTTTTCCAAATACTTTTTTAAAAGCACCAATAGCTAATTTCAATCCTTGTTCTAAATTTATATTATCATCATATTCTGCTTCTAAAATTTCTTTGAGTTGAGTTTCTGCTTCACCAATCGCTGTAGCTTTATATTGAAAATAAATTCCAGTTACATCAGTAACAAATAATTGTGGTCCTGCATCATCAACACCAGCAAATAAAATATTTACTCCAAAAGGTCTTGCACCCCCAAATTGAGTATAAGCTTGTTTTAAATTTGCTATATCTTTAACTAAAGAAAGCACATCAATTTCATTATCATAAGTAATTTTATATTGTTGGGCAATTATCTGTGCTCTTTCGATTAGGATTCTTCCATCCATCAAAAATCCAGTTGCACTAGCTCCAACATGATCATCAACCTGAAAAACTTTTTCTATACTCTGCCCCATCATCAGTTTTTCCAAAATTCTTTTATCAGCTAATAATAAAACGCCATCTTTACATACCATGCCTAAAGAAGTTGTTCCTTGTCTTACAGCTTTTTTAGCATATTCTACTTGTAACAATCTCCCATCAGGACTAAACATAGTACTACTTCTATCATAACCCATCATTTGATGATTCAAAGTTGGTTGCATTAAACTCCCCCTCCAGACATAAAATTTATTCTTGCTTTTTTCAAAATACCTGAAACACCTAAACTTCTTAAAATTACATCATGCTTATTAATTTTTCTAAGAAAACAAAAACTAGCTTTTAACATATCTAAACCCTTTGTACTTACTCTTACTATACCTTTATTATGATCATATTCTAAAAAATCCAATCCCGCTTTAGCCAAACCACTTAAACCAAACAAATCTTTAAAACTTAAAATTATTGATTCTTTTATATCTTTAAAAGAAAGATCATCATCAGATAAAACTTCGTAAACTAAATATCTTTTCTTTTCTCTTAAAGTTGGCATCAAAAATTTTTGTTTCATCATTTTACTCATTTAATTACACAACAGAAAATTAAGCTCTGTTAACCCATCCCATTACAGATTTTACGATTCATTAAAACTTTATAAAGCTTTCTTTCTAAAATAAAATTACAAACAAATTTATTTGTAATGTATATTATGTTTTCTTACTTTATATCTTCGATATGACACAAAAGCAACTAAAAGAATAATAACCAAAACAACAACTAACCATATAGAAGAAGTACTACTTCCCACTGCATTTTTCCCAGAAGTTACATTATTTTCAACAGATTGATTTAAGGTTAAGTTACTAATTTTAGGAGTTTCAACTTGTGGGAGTACAACTGGAACAACTGCAACTTTATTTCCGATTGCAAAATAACTAAATCCAGGAGTTTCAGCTGTGAAAGAAACACTAGTCGCATCCTCATTTGTTACAGCTGTTGTTAATTCATCCCATTTATTATTATTTAATCTAAATAATTTAATATCATTTTTATCTAATTTATTTGATGCTAACCAAGCTTTTGTAACTTTAAATTTAACTTTAGCAGTTCCACTTATATCCGCATTATTAAAATTCTTATCTATTTTCAAATATTTATATACTTTATTTGATTTACTTGAAATAGAGACTCCAACTTGAGTCTCCGTAGCTGGTGTTATGGTAATCTTAGCATTAGTTAATGCTTTTGCAGAAGTAAATTTAATTTCACCAACAGGAACAGTAGTTGTACTAAAAGTAAATTTAGCCTCGCTTCCACTAGCTACTTGTAAAACAACACTATTAACACTAGAAGTAACTGTTGAACTTCCAGAGCTACTTGAAGTAGATGAACTTGCAGCACTTATCGTATAAGTAAATGTATCTGTAGTATTTCCAGTTCCATCTCCACAAGTAATAAGAACGCTATAACTTCCAATTTCATTAGAAATAGGAGTATCACTAATTAATCCAGAACCAGAATTAATACTAAATAAACTAGAATTATCATAATAAGTAATTGTATCTAAATCAATATCACTACAATCAATATTATAAGTTAAATTATTTCCTATAGTAACAGTTTTAGTAGTTAAATCTGCATCAAATGTAGGTAAATAATTACTAATGGTTCTATTAGCACTTAAAGTACTTGAATTATCTGTTCCGTCATTAGCATAAACTGTAACATTAGTAATATTTCCCTTACTAAAATTTCCACCAGCTAAATTAGAAGTTAAAGTTGTTCCATTAGCAACATTACTTCTTGTATCATTATATACACTAGTTCCATTTACATACCAACTAAAATAAACAGTCCCACTATCTGAATCAGAATCAGTATAAATAGTATTCACGCTTAAAGTACTATTTGTATAAGCAGTACTAGGAGTAATACTAATAGAAGTTAATTCAGGAGCAGTATTAGTAATATTTGATACTCCTACAAATTTTTTAATATGCCAATCAAGAGTTGCCAAACCATAACCAACAACATAAACATCATTTAAAGAATCTACAGCAACTGAATAAGCATCATCAGTATCTGTAAGGTCATAAGTTAGATTCCAATCAGAGTATTCAGTTCCATTTAAATAAAATTTTTTAATATACCAATCAGCACCAAAACCACCACGGCCAACAACATAAACATCATTTAAAGAATCTACAACAACAGAACGAGCAGTATCAATACTACTAAGATCATAAGTTAGATTCCAATCAGAATATTCAGTCCCATTTGAATAAAATTTTTTAATATACCAATCAACATTTATACGACCATTGCCAACAACATAAACATTATCTGAAAAATCTACAGCAACAGAATAAGCAGTATCAATACCACCAAGATCATAAGTTAAATTCCAATCAGAATATTCAGTCCCATTTGAATAAAATTTTTTAATATACCAATCA
>CAYJSR010000001.1:15837-24512 GCA_964373095.1 Candidatus Woesearchaeota archaeon | reverse complement strand
CCATTGTAGTATAATTATCTATAAAAACATTATAAGTATATTTTATTTATGAAATTTGCACATCTTAGTGACTGTCATATTGGTGGTTGGAGAGAGAGTACTTTAAGAGATGTAAATCTAAAAAGTTTTGAAAAAGCTATAGATATTTGTATAGAAGAACATGTTGGATTTGTAATTATTGCAGGAGATTTATTTGATACTGCTTTACCTTCTATAGATATTTTAAAACAAACTGCTAAAACTTTAAGTAAATTAAAAGAATATGATATTCATGTTTATCTAATTCCTGGATCACATGATTTTTCTGCTTCAGGTAAAACAATGCTTGATGTTTTAGAGAATGCAGGATTAGTTATTAATGTTATGAAGTTTACTGAAAATAAATTACAGTTTACTTTAGATAGAACTGGAGTTAAATTAACTGGAATGTATGGCAAAAAAGGGGGATTAGAAATTGGAGATTATGAAAAACTTGAGAAAGAACATTTAGAAATTGAAGGTGGATTTAGAATATTCTTATTCCATAGTTTATTAAACGAATTAAAACCAAAAGAATTTGAATTTATTGATGGAACTTCTATTTCTTTACTTCCTAAAGGATTTAATTATTATGCTGGGGGACATCCACATTTTGTTTATAGTAAATATCATGAATATTATGGTGTAATGGCTTATCCTGGACCTATATATCCTAATAACTTTCAAGAACTGGAGAAACTTAAGTATGGTGGGTTTTTCATTATAGATGTTAAAGATGGTAAGATAGAATCAAGGCATATACTTATTAAAACTGTTGATGTTGCTTCTTATTATTTTAATGTTGAAGGTAAAACTCCGCAAGAAGTTGAAAAAATAATTTTAGATGGAGTTAGAGATTTTAATAATAAAATTGTCACTATCAGAATTGAAGGTTGTTTAAAATCTGGTAAAGTTAGTGATGTTAATTTCAAGGTTTTATTTGATAATCTTAAAGATGCTTTTTATGTTTTAAAAAATACTACTAAATTAACTACTAAGGATTTTAAGGAATTTGCTATTGATACAAGAAACGTTGATGATATTGAAAACTTTATCATTAAAGAACATATTACTCAATCTATATTTGATGAATCTAAAGTTAATGAAGTAATTAGTAAACTAGATAAAGAAAAATTTGAAGGTGAGAAAGTTGCTGATTTTGAGATTAGAGTATTGAAAGATTTAGCTAATTTTATTGGTTTGTGAAATGATAATAAAAAAATTAATACTAAAAAATATTAGAAGTTATATTGAAGAAGAAATAATTTTTCCTAATGGAATTACTTTACTTTCTGGTGACATTGGTTCTGGAAAAAGTACAGCTTTATTGGCTATAGATTTTGCTTTATTTGGAATAAGGAGGGGTGAATTGTCTGGTAATTCTTTGTTAAGAAATGGAACTGATTTTGGTTATGTTAATTTAACTATTGTTATTGATAATCAAGAGGTATCTATAAAAAGAACTTTGAAGAAAACCTCTAATGGAATTGTACAAGACTCAGGTTATTTAACTATTAAAGATAAAACTCAAGAATTAACTCCTGTTGAACTTAAACAAAGAGTTTTACAAATATTAAATTATCCTCCTGAAATGATTACTAAGAAATCTTTAATTTATAGATATACTGTTTATACTCCGCAGGAAGAAATGAAGCTAATTCTACTTGGAGAAAAGGAAAATAGGATCGAAACATTAAGAAAAGTTTTTAATATTGATAAATATAAAAGAATAAAAGATAATGCTAAGATTATTATTACTGAAATAAAACAAAAGAAAAAAGAGTTTTTGGGTATTACTTTTGATTTAGATGTTAAAAAATTGAAATTAAGGGAAAAAGAAACTGAAGTTTTAGTTTTGAAAGATCAATTAGGAATTAATTTAGTTAGATTAACTATTTTAGATGGTTTAATAATTACAAAAAAACAAAATATCTCTGGATTTGAACAACAACTTACTCAGCTTAATCAACTTAAAAAAGAATTAGAATTAATTAACTTTGAAGTTAAATCTAAAAAAGAAGCAAGAAATAAATTATTTCAACAATTGGCTTTGAAAGAAATTGATCAAAATAATCTTAAAAAGTCTTTTGATAGTCTTAATTTAGAGATTAATTCTAAAAAAGAAGAGTTAGAACTACAAAATAAAAATATCCTAGAATTAAATACTAAAATTAATGATATCAATGTCGATAATTTAAGATCTAGTATTTTAGAATATTATAAAACTCTTGTTGATACTGAAAATGAATCAAATAAAGTTTCTAATGAAATTGCTATAATTAAACATAAGAAAAAACATAGTGAAGAATTAAAAGAAAATATTAAAAACCTAGATTCATGTCCTTTGTGTAAACAAAATGTTTCTCAAGAACATAAAATTGATGTTATTAATCGTGAGGATGAATCATTGAATGATTTAAATGTTAATTTGGTAAAGCTAGGTGATTTAAAAAAAGAATTTATTGAAAATATAAATAAAGTCAAATTATTAATTGAAAGTTGTAAAGCTAAAGAAGTTGATTATAAATTGTTTATTAATGAAATTGCTAGTAAGAATGCTAGAGCAACGTTATTAACCAGCGATATAGGGTTGCGCACTAAAGAATTAACTAATTTCAATGATAATAAAAATAGAATTGAAAATAATTTAGTTGATCTTAAGAAAGAGTTTTGTGAACTAGATTTAATAATAAATCAGTTAGAAGATAAGAAAAAATTAATTGAATTGGATATGTTTAATTTAAAAGACATAGAATTAAACTTTCAAATTTGTAAAAATGAATTAGATGAATTATTCGTACAGAATAAAAATATTGAACTTAATATTGCTGTTATAAACAAACAAGAAGAAACTATAAATAAAGAAATATTAGATATTAAAAATGAAATAACTTTAAAGGAGAAAGTAAAAGAAAATCTAGATTATTATAATAAACTACAAGATTGGTTTGAGAATTTCTTCTTAAGTTTAATTGATGTTATTGAAAAGAAAGTAATGTTAAAAGTTCACATTGATTTTAATGCTTTATTTCAGAAATGGTTTTCTATGTTAATTAATACTGATTTAATAAAAGTTAGATTAGATGAAGAATTTACACCTATCATTGAACAGAATGGTTATGATTTAGAATATGAAAATCTAAGCGGTGGAGAGAAAACTGCTTGTGCTTTAGCTTATAGACTAGCTTTGAATCAAATTATTAACACTATAGTTTCTTTTATCAATACTAAAGATTTAATTATTTTGGATGAACCTACTGATGGATTTAGTTTTGAACAATTAGATAGAATTAGATTTGTACTTGAAGAATTAGAAATGAATCAGATAATAATTGTTAGCCATGAATCTAAAATTGAAAGTTTTGTCGATAATATTATAAGAATACAGAAGGATGGGCATGTAAGTAAAGTTTTACTCTGAAGAAATCTTTATTAATTAGTCGGTATTTAATTTTTTATGACTAAAAGAGTTTTTATTATTCATTGTTTGGCTGGTAGTCCTGAAATGTTTTGGTATCCTTGGTTGAAAATTCAATTAGAAAATAAAGGTTTTGAAGTTAATATTCTTAAAATGCCTAATCCTGAAGAACCTAAAATAAAATCTTGGGTTAATTTTCTGAAAAAAAAATATTAAAGATCCAGATGAGAATACTTATTTTGTCGGGCATTCAATTGGTTGCCAAACTATCTTAAGATATTTAGAAATATTACCTAAAGAAACAAAAGTTGGAAAATGTATTTTTGTAGCCGGATGGTTTAATCTTACAGGTTTAGAAACTAAAGAAGAAAAAAATATAACTGAACCATGGATAAACACAGAAATAGACTTTGAAAATGTAAAATTAAAAGTTGAAAAATTTATTGCAATATTTTCCGATAATGATCCTTATGTTCCTTTATTAAATACTAAGAAATTTGAGAAAGAATTAAATGCTGAAGTTTATATTGAACATGCTAAATGGCATTTTGATACTGATGGAGATAAAACGCTGCCTATTGTTTTGGAAGTTTTATTAGGATAACATTTTAACTGTAGTAGTTATTGGATGTTGGTTGTTATTATAACCGAACTAGTATGATATACTTTAATATTTTTTGGAATTAAATAAATTGGCGATAAATATATAAATAGGTTTATATTATTTAAAACATGGAAACAGTTACTATATCAAAAGAAAGTTTTACAAAAATCTTAGAGGATGTAGAAACATTAATTGATGATGTTGAATCGGCATTTAATACTAAATTGACTAGTAGACTCTTTGACATAAAACTTAATAAAATAAAAGGTAAATCTGAAGAAGAATTAGATAATTACTTAAAAAATAGAGGAGTAAAAATTGAATGAATGGGTTATTAAAGAACACCCAGATTTCTTTAAAGATTTAGACAAATTAGAAAATAAAGAATTGGGTATATTCTATAAGAAGAAACTTAAAATAAAGCAAAATCCTCTTAGATTAAAACATTTGTCTGGAGGTGAAAATTGTTATCGTGAAGAAATTACTTCTAATATCAGACTTGTTTATTATTTAGAAAAAAATATTATATGGTTGCTAACTATAGATAAACATGATGATGCTTATGAAAAATTTAGACAAAGACTTTATACATTAAAAAGTAAATATATTTTATCTTAATATTTTTAACTAGGAATATCTTAGGATAACATTTTAACTGCAGTAGTTATTGGAATATTTTCTAAGAGAACTTTTCTTTTTATTTCTTCAAGTAAATATTCTTTATTATTTTGTTCTAAATGATCTTTAATCTTTTTTATTAAATTATTTATTCTTTTTAATCCATATAATGCTGCAGCTAGTGCATCTTTCTCATGCTGATTATTTAATTTTATAAATTGTTTATTATTTTTCAGGAAATTATTAACTATTTTTATTTTTTCTAAATATTTTAAATCGTGATCTGGACTAGTTACTTTAGCACCTATACTTCTGGCTATTCTAGCTGTTAGATTTGGGCATTGATAGACATCAGAGCCAATTATGAATATTTTTCCATGTTTTATTATTTCTTTTGTTAAATTACTTTGGGTTAAATGTCTTTCAGAAGAAATACTTATTAAATTTCCATTTAAATCAAGTAATGCATATGCTGCAACTATTCCAGGATCTATTCCAGCTATTAGTAATCTATCCACTTGTTATTATCCTCGTTAAAAGAATTTAAATTTCTTTCTAAATAAAATTTCAGAAATATTTATATACTGGTTCCTCTTTTTAAATATATGAAAAGGGGCTTGCTATTAATATTTGTATTCTTGCTTATTATTTCATCTGTTTCTGCTTTGAATTTAGATTATAGTATTGTTCAGGATGAAGCTTTACCTGGAAATTCAGTTAGTTATGTTTTACATTTGAATAATAATGAACTTTCTTCGTTGAATATTAAGTTTAGTTCAGCAGACTTAAATTGGTTGCTTGATCAAGAAGGAAAAGAAGTATTTATTGATTCTGGAAAATCACTTGATTATAATATCTCTTTTAAACCTTTATCTAAAGAGAGAATTGCTCCTAGCCGTTATGGGATAAGATTATTAACTTCTACACCATTAACAACCCTGGAAAGAACGCTTTCGGCAGTAGTTTTAGCTTATAGTGATGTTTTAGATCTTAATTTTGCTGAAAAACCTAGGATTGATCCAAGAAGGGAGGCAATAATAAGATTAAATGTTACTAATTTGCGTAATGTTGAATTAAATAATGTTAATTTAGAATTAAAAAGTACTCATTTTGAATTTACTAAAGTTATTAACTTGAAAAAACAAGAATCTGTTATTTATGAGTTCCCAATTTCTATAAATAAAGATACTACTAGGGGTGAATATCAAGCACAAGTTAAAGCTGATTTAGGTATTAATGTTTTATTGAATAAATCACTTGTTTATATTATAGAAGAATATCAAGATTTAAAAGAAATTACAGTTCCTGAAGAAGGATTCTTATTAGGCGGAGAAACTATAACTAAAAATAATGATGGAAATACTCCAGTTAATGAGAAAATAACAAGAACATTTAATTGGTTATCTTATAAATTTTCTTCATTTAATCCCGAACCTAGTAAAGTTGATAATACTGATGCAGGTTATGTTGTTGAATGGGATGTTGCTTTGAATCCTAAAGGAAGTGCTACGGTTTCTTATATTGTTAATTATAGATTGCTTGTAATTATAATCTTATTAATAATACTTGCTTTGGCTGGTTGGTATTATTTAAGACAGAGAAATGCAATTGTAATTGTAAAGAGGGTATTTACAATGCAAACAGAAAGTGGAAATGTGGGGATTATGAAAGTATTGATTAATGTTACAAATCGTGGAAGTATTGGAGTAAATACTGTAAGGGTTGTAGATAAGGTTCCTAATGTCATTAAAGCACCAACACAACACGGAAACCTTAAACCTGTTCATGTTAAAGCTTCTCCTGAAGGAACAACAATGGTCTGGGATTTATCTGCTGTTAAAGCTGGAGAAGAAAGAATTATTTCTTATAGAATTGAAGGAAAGATACAAGTTTTAGGAAGATTAGTATTACCTCCTGCTGTTGCTAAGTATATTTTATTTGGTAGAAGTGTAATTGCTAGAAGTTCAAGTGCTTCATTACATGGGAAAAAATAAATTAGTTGGAAAGTATTATGGCTAAAATAACTAAAGCTACATTTGCTGATCTTGTTACTCGTGTTCTAGTTTGTGAGTCTATGGAGTCTGAGGGACCGTTAATTTCTCGTACTTTCTTAGATCCTAAAACGATGGAACCTTATGTTGAAGATGATAAATTTCCTTCTAATGATTATGAAGTTCATCTATGGCTCTCGGCTAGAAAAAGAAATCCTTTGAAAGTTCAGGCTGTTGCTGAAGATATAATGGCTTATGTTAGAGATAAAATTCCAAATTATGATAAATCTTCTTTAAGACAGGTGGATGGTGTTGGACAATATCAAATTTGTCCTGCTGAAAATAGAGTTGGACACTTAAATGTAATTTCTAGGGGATATGATATTAAAAAAGAGGGGCCTCCTTTAACTAGTGCTTCCGTTGAAGTTTCTTGTGATTATATTGGTTCTGGTGGTGGAGGCGTTGGTATTTTTGCATCTTATGCTTTAGATAGATTAAATGTAAAAAGAGTTAAAATACTAAGAGTTGTGAATGAAGGTAAAAAGAATCCAATAAAGACTCGGTATTTATCATAAACTTCTTTTAGATAGCCTTTTAAAAGTTTCTTCATAATTATAATTATGAGACAAATTATTTTAGGTTTGATTGGATTGATGGCAAGTTCTTGTGCAGGAGTTACCCCTACAATTACAAAAAAAGAACATTATTCTGTTAGAGAACTTAAATCTAATATTATCGATCCTGAAATCATAAATAGAACTAATTTAGATGGTTCTGGTTTTCTTACTATAAGTGTTGAAGATTGTAATGATAAACCTGTTCCTGTAATAGTGCAATATAGAGAAAAAGGATTAAAAAATCCTTATGGAAAATTTTATGCTACAGACGAAGAAGGTTTTGAAAATGGGATTTTTCTACGTGGGAAATATTCTGTAATGATTCATAGAATTACTAATAAATGTTTTAAACCTCATATAGAAATATTAAGAGGTAGAGATTTTAATTATACTAAACCATTAGCAGAATATATAGTTAAAATTGAATCTGAAAAACAAGTAGATTTAGAATTTAAATTATGCGATTAATATAGATTTTTGCGATAATTATATAATCTTCATTTTATTCATAAAATTATATTTATTGGAGGAATTGAAAATGGATTTACTTTGGGGAGATGAAAAGACAGTACAGTTTATTACAAATGTAGGATTAATTACTACTAATGGTCCAAATGGGGATAATATAATGTCTTGTGAGTGGACGCATCAGGTTTCTTATAGTCCTGGAATGATTGTAGTTTGTATAAGGCCTAGTGCAGCTACTAATGAGAATATATTAGAAACTAAACAATTTGGTGTTAGTTTAGCAGCTTTAGATCAGGCTACTTTGGCTAGTATCTCAGGAATGAATAAGGGAAGGGAAATAGATAAGATTAAAGTTTTACAAGAACTTGGATTTAAATTTTATAAAGCTAAAGAGATTGATACTTTAATGGTTGAAGGTGCAGCTTTGAATATTGAATGTAGGCTAAAACAAGTAGTTGAACTTAATGGAACACATACAATGTTTATTGGTGAGATTATTAATGTTATTAAGAGTGGGGATAAAAAACCATTAGCTTATCACAAGGGTCAATTTGGAGAAGTTAAATTTGATTTGGCTAAACCAAGTGAACAAGAGAAAAATAGAATTGCTGAAATAATTATTAAATATAAGAAGTAATTACTTTTTATTTTTTATTAAATAAAAAGATATATAAATAACTTGTACTTGCTAATATTGTCACGAAAATGGCAAGTGGTTTTATTCATCAACATTGTTAGAATTCTTAGAGATAATTTAAAGTTTAAAAGTTTGTTCTTGAATCAATTTTTTAATAATAAAAAGTTTTTAATAGTCTTAATAGGAGGCATAACTGGATATGGAGGCCGTAGTATAGCCTGGTTAGTATGGGGGCCTGTGGAGCCCTTGAGGTGGGTTCAAATCCCATCGGCCTCTCCATTTATTTTAAAATATGGAAATCGAC
>CAYJSR010000001.1:0-15827 GCA_964373095.1 Candidatus Woesearchaeota archaeon | reverse complement strand
TGGAAATCGAAACTGTAAAAGGATTTAGGGACGTATTTTCACCTGAATCTCTAAGGAGAAGAAAAGTAAGAGAAGTAATAGAACGAAATTTTAAATTATTTGGTTTTTTACCTTTAGAAACTCCCACTATTGAATATGAAGAATTAGTGAAAGGTACAAATGAAAATGATGAAGCTGTTAGTGATAGATTTAAACTAAAGGATAGGGGACAAAGACAACTTGCATTAAGATATGAATTTACTTTTCAATTAAAAAGAATATTTAAAGAAAATCAAAATATTAAATTGCCATTTAGAAGATATCAGATTGGGAGTGTTTTTAGAGATGAACCAATAAGTAAAGATAGATACAGAGAATTTACTCAATGTGATGCAGATATTATTGGTGATGAGAGTATAAATGCAGATGCAGAATGTTTAGCTTTAGCTGATAAAGTTTGTAAGGAACTTAAAATAGATTATAATTTAAAAGTTAATAATAGAAAATTATTAAATTCTATTTTAGATAAAGTTGGAGTTAAAGATAAAGAAGCTGTTTCAAGGGAATTAGATAAATTAGATAAATTAAGTACAACTGAACTTGCTAAAAATCTTTCTAAATATTTTGATAAAGATAAATTTAATGAATTATTTTCTTTAATGTCTAAAGATATAGACTATTTTTTAAAAGAAAACTTTGATGGTGCAGAAGAAGTTTCTAGATTGTTGTATCTTTGTAAGTTGTATGGTGTAAATGTTCAATTTTCTCCTTCATTAATACGTGGATTTTCTTATTACACTGGAAATGTATTTGAAGCGTTTAGTCCTAAAATAAAAGGGTCTTTATTTGCTGGTGGCAGATTTGATGATTTAGTTGGAACTTATGTTAATAGAAAAATTCCTGCTGTTGGAATTTCTTTTGGTAGATTATTAGACTATCCCGATGTTAATGTTGAAACTATAAATTTAGTATTAATATCTATTAATCAAGGAGAGAAAACTATAGAATTAATTAATGATCTTAGAGATAATGATATTTCTTGTGTAATGCTTGAGAAGGTAAGTAAAGGATTAGATTACGCAAATTCATTAGGAATACCTTATGTGATATTTGTTGGCGAAGATGAAGTTAAAGTTAAGAAATTTAAACTTAGAGATATGAAAACTGGAAAAGAAGAATCTTTTGTTGTTAATGATTTAATAAAGAGATTAAAAAAATGAGTAGATGGAAATGTACTGTTTGTCATAATATTATTGATGACGAAAATGAACCTGTTAAATGTACTTGGTGTGGTGCTGATCCTCATAAGATAAAAGCTAAATTTAAACTATTAAGAAAAAGATTTGAATTTATAGACTAATAGCTATTTTGTAGTAGATAAATCTATTTAAATTTAAGTCAGTAATAAAGTATCATGACAAATGGTGATTTAGCTAGTGCGTTAACCAAAATTAGGAAAGCTAAAGAAAGAGGTGCACAAGCTGGACAAGAAGCAAGTGCAAGTTTAGAAGAATTGAGAAAAAGAATTAGAGCTGGTGAGTCTACTGGAGATACAATTTCTGATTTTGTAATTCTTAATTTAGGTGACAGCCAAGAACATGAAGAAAAATTAAAAGACTTGAGAGGAGATTTGCAAGCAAATGAAGGTGGGCTAGTTTTAGTTGTAAGTAACTACCAAACATTATTATGGAGAACACAACCAGGTTGTTTTGGTGGTGGTGATCACTATAGATATGATACTACATTAAGATTTGGCAGAGTAAAACCTCCTTATCTAACATTTAGCCTAACAGAACCAAGAGATATAATGGAAAGAATATTAGGACAAGGTCCTTCGTTTGGTATTACAGTTGATCCAGTAGTACTATTAAAAGCAAGTAGTCAAGTAGACAGTAGGGGATTCTATCAACTAGGTGAAGAACCACAAATAGGAAGAGAGAATACTATAGATGTTACACTAATAAAGTATCTAAAAAATTTACCAACTAGGATACCTTTAAGTTCTCCAGTTGAAGATGACTTTAGATCACCTATACATGGAGATAGGGAATCAGAACTAACAGGTATTGAAGTAATTGTTGGAACAGAAGCAGTAGATAATTTCTTTGCAACTGCAAGTTTATTTCCACGTTATGATGGGCATAGCGTAAGTCCAGATCCTGCACTGTATACTAAACTAAGAGGAGTATTATTTGAAGAAGCTAAATTAGTTGCTTACTTAGATGAAAGATCTGGAGCTAGGGAAAGAAAAAGGGTTGCTAGAGTAGACGAACTAACTAGAGACTTATTTTACCATCACAGCTTTTATTTAGATGAAGTTACAAGATTAGAAAAAGCAAGAAGAGAAACTCCAGAAAGAGTACGAGAGATGACTGCAGCTATAACAATGCTTGGTGATGTTACAGAACTAGCTGTAATGGATAGAGATCACGAAGAATTATTAAGATTAGCACTAAGTACAGAAAGAGAAAGATTACAAGATTATGCAAGACAGACAAGAACTAATTTAGGAGAAGGTTTAAAGTTAGGAATACATAGGGAAGACAGAGCACTGCAATTACAAGGTTATCCAGGTTTAACTTTACATATTGGTCAATTCGCAACAGGTTTATGTTTATTTTATAAAGTAAACTTACCTAAGGATTAATAATGAATTTCTTAAAAATCTTTTATCTTCTCTCCAGACTTCTTCCATACTCCTAATCTGAGCTCTATCTTGTTTAGCAAATAATGTATATGACATAATAAATTAATTTTTGAAAGTTTTATAACTTTATCTGAACTAAACCCCTTCCAATACATAATTCGTTCCAGTTTAAGGTATGTTCATTTAAATAATCAAAGAAGTCTTTCATATGATCTTTATGTGATATTGTATTGTCTGCAAAGATAAAACCATTAGTATTTACAAGTTTAACTGCTAGAGATAAATAAACACCATATTCTATTTTCATAGCATCTATTAATATTAAATCAAATTTATCTTTTAAATTTTTTAATATATCTTTTGCATCGCCTTCTATTATTTTTATAGTATCAATATTATAAAACTTGAAATTAGATTTGGCTAATTCTATATTTTTTTTATTTATCTCAATTGAAGTAACTTCTTTAGCTACTGTTGAGAATTTTAAGGCTGAATAACCATTAAAACAGCCAATTTCTAGGATATTCTTTAAATTATTATCTTTTATTATGTTTAGCATATATTCTATTGATTCAAATTGAATATTTGGTTGTTGTCTATTGTCTTCTAGTTCTTTAAAATCCATATTAAATCCAAAACATAAAGCTTAATAAATATGATTATAAACTAAAGTCTATGGATCATTTAGTAGTTTCAAGTTTTTACAAATATGTAGATTTAGCTAATCCTGAAACTTTTCAAAATGAACATTTAAACTTTTGTAATAGTTTAGGTGTTAAAGGAAAAGTTTTAGTTTCTAAAGAAGGAATAAATGGAGTTGTTTCTGGAACTAAAGAACAAATAGAACAATATGAAAAAAGATTATTGTGTCATAAAGATTTTTTAAATATGAGTTTTAAAAGAAATATAATTAGTGAACATCCATTTAAAAAAACTATTGTGAGATTAAGAAATGAAATTGTTACTTCTAGATTTGATGTAGATGCTACTAATGTTGGTAATTATTTAACTCCTTTAGAATTGAAAAAGATGTATGATCATAATGCTGATTTTGTTATAATTGATGCTAGAAATGAATATGAAAGCAGAATTGGAAAATTTAAAAATGCGATAACTTCAAATATTGATTCTTTTAGAGATTTTCCTAAAATTATTCCCCAACTTGAAAAATTTAAAGATAAGAAACTTGTTTTATACTGTACTGGTGGAGTTAGATGTGAGAAAGCCTCTGCTTTGTTAATTAAAAACGGATTTAAAGATGTTAATCAAGTTAAGGATGGAATATTAAATTTTGTTGAGCAATATCCAGATACTTATTTTTATGGGAGATGTTTTGTTTTTGATAATAGGCTTTCTGTTAATACTGGTAAAAATACTAAGGATATAAGTATTTGTGAAAGATGTCATAAACCTTGCGGGGATTATATAAACTGTTTGAATACTAAATGTGATCAAATGTTTATTTGTTGTTCTGATTGTGTAATTGAATATAATCATACTTGTTCTAAGACTTGCAGAGGGATAGTTAATAGTCACACTAGATTAATCTAAAAAGTTCTTCTTTTACTAGATTTAATGATTCTTTATTTATCTTTCCTATTCTAATTTTGACTATTTTCTGACTTAGAGTAAACAATTTATTTGCTTTAATTCTGCTTGTTATTGGTAAGTGTTCTCTTTCTAAATTTCTATTTTTTATTATTATGGAATTTGCCTCGTCTTTTAGATTAGATGTTATGCTGCAAGTAATTAAATCTTATATTTTGTTATTATATTATTTTTTGAAATAATTAGAATTGGTCTTTGTTTTATTGTACTAAGGTCTGTAAAAGGAAATGGAACAATTATAATTTCCCCTTGCTCATATTGTGTCCCATATTTCATCTTCTTTATTACTCCATAATTTATTTGCTACTTCTTCTGAATGTTTTAATAAGTTTTTGAAATCTTCTTTAATAATCTTTTCTGGTCTTTCTATTAGGATTTTACTTCCATCTTGTAACATAATTAGTTCATCTCCTGTTTTTATTCCAGCCAGTTCTCTTATTTCTATTGGTATTGAGATTTGTCCTTTATCAGATACTTTTATTGTTTTTACTAACATACTTTTGTAAGAATTTTCTTACTTATATAACTTTCTGTGAATTTCTTGAAAAATCTTCAGAAATTATTATATTATCTTGATCAACTAAAGACTTAAATATCTTGTATTCTTTAATAATTATTATGAGAATAGCTATTATTTCAGATATACATGGTAATCTAGAGGCTTTAGAGGCTGTTTTATCTGATATTTCTGGAAAAGGGGTCGATGAGACAATTTGTTTAGGTGATTTGGTTGGATATGGTGTAAATCCTAATGAAGTTATAGATTTAGTTAAGAAAAAAGAAATTAAATGTATAAAAGGAAACCATGATTTGTGTGCTGTTACTTTAGAAAATTTAGATAAGTTTAATGAAAATGCTCAAGAAGCTTTAAAGTTTACTAATAAAATCTTAATTGAAGAAAATAAAGAATTTCTTAAGAAATTACCTGAAACTTTGGAACTAAAAGATAAAAATAAATTACTTGCTGTACATGGATCTCCAAATAATCATTTATTTGAATATTTGAATCCTAATGTTGATGAAGAAATAATAAAAGAGATGCTTGAAGATAATAAAGTTGATGTTATTGCTTGTGGACATACTCATTTGCCTGATTTGAAGAAATTTGATCTTAAAGTATTTTTAAATCCTGGTTCTGTTGGACAACCTAGAAATAACAATTCTAAAGCCCAATATGCTATTTTAGATTTAAGTAATATTAATTTTGTTACTTTTGAGACTGTTGAATATGATATAGATACTGCCTCTAAGAAAATTATACAGGCTGGATTACCAAAACAATTAGCTGAAAGACTTTATTTTGGACGTTGACTTCTTCTTAGAACTTCCTTTAATGAATATTTTATAATGTGGTTCTTATTTCTAAAAAGTTCTTCTTTTGTTAATTTATCTATCTTAGAATTTGTAGTTTTTCCTATAATAATACTAATCTAAGTAGTGATTTATGGCTATTCAACCCTTTATCGTATTATTTAAAGCTTCTAAATTTTTAATAAATATTGTTGCGAATGAACCTTTAGGTAATTCAAATTCTATGTAATCTTTAGAAATTCGAAAATCTTTAACCTGAGTAAATAAAGGTCTAAAACTAGTTTTTGATATTAAATTAGAAAATTCTGGTAGATTATAGTGAAAGAATCTTATTCCTTCTTTTCTTAGCAAATCTAAATAATAATGTTTAATTGTTTTGTTCTTAATCTTTGTATTAAATGAGATTAATGGTATACTTACTCTTGTTCTTGGTTTTTCTACAAAGTATAAACCTTCAAATTCAATATTATGTTTATAATTCTCTTTAATAAATCTTTTAGCTACTTCATTCCATAAATAAGCTTGAAATGCATTTATATAAAGAGATAATAAACTTCTATCTATAAGTCTTAAAGCACCAATAAAATCACTTTTTCTTTTAATATAATTGTTGACTTTATCATTATTTATTAATGAACAAGCTTTTTTAAAATCTCTTTCTAATAGAGCTTTACCAATGTCTTTATTATTCGAACTAAACCTTTGTTCTCCATAATAATTTACTATATTGTCTAATCTTATTCTACCTCTAATTGGTCTAGTATATTTTATCTTAAAATGATTTCCTATTAAAGCTCCTAAAAATATTGGTCTTGAACCATAATGTAATGGAATTATTCTAACATTATTAATCTTTATTTTGTTTATTAAATCTTTTCTTACTTTATATAAAGAAAAGTATTGTGTTGTAATTGCTCTTTTATCTTTATTGCCTGCGAAACCTATTGATCTTTTCTGAATGTTTAATATTCTAGCTATTTCATTTATTACATCTTGAGTATTAAGGTCTTTTTTAGTTATTTCTACATATAAATAATCTCCAGGTTTCTTATCTAAATCTATTATTTCATGCACTATAAAATCTTCAGGATTTTGTTTTAGTTCCATATAAAGAACATTCTTACTATATTGATTTAAATGTTGTTATTTTGTTATATTTGGTTTATGAGAAAGGATTATATACAAGAAAACCATTTAATTATTATGAAAAAGAGGATTGTTGATATTAATATTGCTCTTCAAAAACAAAGAAAATTATCTAAGTTTTCTGAAATAACTTTATTATTAAATACTTATGATGATTTGTTTTCTGATTTTGATCCTAGACCTTTTTCTGAAAGGGCTTTATCTGATGATTTCTTAGAAGAAGCTAAAAAAGCTACTAGAGATAAATTCACTAATGGAATTGAATTAATATTTTTAATACCTAAACATTTAAGAAAATTAAAAGATGAAGAAATAATTAAAAGAAGATTGAAAGAACATTTTGTAAGGCATTCTTTGATATTGCACCATGAGAAAAGGAGTACAGTTAATAGGGGTTTATTATTTATAGCTGCAGGTATTTTACTTATGACTATAATTGTATTAATACTTTATGATAAAATAAAAACAGGTAATTTTTCTTCATTGTTGATTATATTATTTGAACTTCCAAGTTGGTTTTTGTTTTGGGAAGGGTTAAATCAAATTATATTTGAGGTTAAAAAGTTAAAACCAAATTTAGATTTTTATACCAAAATGGCTAATTGTGATATAGAATTTTATTCTGTTTAAAAACTTTTGGTTATATGGTCAGTTTTATGTAAATAAAGTATGATTGCCAGGAATGGATAATATTAAATTTTCCTTTAAATACCTTGTTCTTAGGTTATTAATTGTATGCATTGTTAATGGTAATATTTATATATTTGATAATGTGAAAAAAGAGATAGAGTGTAAAAATGGAAGATATAAATCAAAATAAGAACTTAGAAGTTAACACATCTAATGGAATAGGCAGTAAAGAGCTAACTAATCATGAAAAGAAACAACTTAGAAAAGAACAAAGAGAAAAAGAAGAAATAGGAAAAAATGAAATTAAATCTAAAAAAGAATTAAACAAGAAAATAGTAAAATACAGTATTATAACATTAATATTGCTTGTGATAGTTTTTGGAGGATATTACTTTGTTATTAAACCTATTAAAGATTTCGAGCCTTATTATAAAGGTGCTTATCATTGGCATGCTAACTTTGAAGTGTCTATATGCGGGCAGCTTGCACAGATAAAATGTGGTGCAGGAATGTGTGGAATGATGAATTTTCATCACCATAATGATAATATAATACATATAGAAGGAAGCTCAATAGCCAAGAAAGAAGATTTATACCTTGGTAATTTCTTTCGAGGCTTAGGATTAGATTTTTCAAATCAGAGTCTTTTCGACAAGAAAAATGGTGATTTATGTCCAAATGGTAATGCTGGTATTGTAAAGATGTATGTTGATGGCCAACCAAATTATGAATTAGATAAATATATATTAAAAAAATGTGACAGTTCGAATATAAAAGAAGATTGTGAAGAAATAGATTTGAAATTTGAATAGAAATTTTCAATAACAGAAAACTAGTTTATATCACAATAAACACCAGCAATAAATAATATTTACAAAAATGCAATATTTATTGTTTTTATGAAACATTTTCTGGTCTGGTATCTTACAAATCAAAATTTAGCATTTTATTTAAAAACCTTAATACATGTTTCGTACGTACGTTAAGAAAGCAAGTTGATATCTATGTATTCTAGTAAAAATAGATGTAGTCACCTAAATATAGAAATATTTATATATGTAGTCACCTTTATAATAATATGATTGTAGAAATAAGAGATATAGGAAAAAATAAGAAATATTATTTAGCTCATTCTTTTAGATATAATAATAAAGTCAAAAAAATAAGAAGATATTAAGGCAGCAATCTTTCTGATAATGAAATTAAAAAAATAAGAATTAGAGCTGGAGAATTAATAAAACAACAGATCAAATCTTATAAGGAATTAAGAGATCCATTAAAATATGAACTAATAAATGAAGAACTTGAATTTTTAGAAAAATTAAATATTAAAGATAAAATCAAAATTAGTCATCTAAAGAATGAACAATGGAAGATATTTACAGAAATATTCGTTTACAATACTAATGCAATTGAAGGTTCTGAAATTGATTTAAAAGAAGTAAAACAAATCCTTGAACAAGATAATTGGCCTAAAGAAGCTAAAAAAGAAGATATCTCAGAAACTTATGGCGTTGCTGAAGCTATTGAATTCATTAAAAATACAAAGGTACATCTATCATTAGAGTTAATCAAAAATATTCATAAAATAATATTTAAAAATTCTAAAAGTTTTGCAGGAAAATTAAGACCTTTGGGAATAGAAGTAGTAATAAGAGATGGATTAGGAAATGTAGTTCATAGAGGCGCACCTTCGAATCAAATAATAAGTTTGCTTAATGAATTAGTCATATGGTATAATAATCATAAAGAAAAATATCATCCAATATTATTAACTGCAGTAGTTCATAATCAATTTGAAAATATTCATCCTTTCCAAGACGGAAATGGTAGAATTGGAAGGCTATTACTAAATAATATTTTAATAAAACATAATTTCCCACCAGTAAATATAAGCTTAATCAATAGAAAAGAATATTATAATTCTCTACAAGAATATCAAAATAATGGAAATATAAGACTTACTTTAGATTTAATAATTAAAGAATACAAGATATTAAATAAGCAATTAGGTGCCTACAAAAATAAAAAAATGTAGTCACCCATGTTCAATAAATAAAATGATAGAAATAGGTTGGTTTAGTAATTCAGTATTAGGTAAAGTATTAATGGAGGGAGAAAAATATGGCTGAAGCAATAGGGATAAGAATAGGAGATAATTTTTTGAGTATAATAGATAAATTAAGCAAAGATGAGTCTTTGGATAGATCTACAATGTTAAGAAAATTATTAAACTTAGGATATAGTGATTTTATGAAGCAGAAAGCTAAAGATAAATACCTAGCTGGACAAATAACAATAAGTCAGGCTGCAAAAATGTCTAACTTAACAATATGGCAAATGCAAAGATATTTAGTTGAAGGAGGATATAACTCTAATTATTCAATAAATGACTTAGAAGAAGATATGAAGTTATTACAATAATTTTTTATTTAATTTAAAATTCTCATTGATTTTGTGGCATTAGTGCAAATTAAGTTATTAAATAGGGATTAACATTATATCCTTTTTTTTAATTCTATTAATTGTTTATTTTTTTCTATTTCATAGACCTTTTTATTTTCTTTTGCTTTTTCTATAATCTTTGCACCATATTCCCCCCCAATAATGTGAGGTAATATCACATAATTTGCTCCAGAATCATATAATTTATAAGTTTCAAAAATTTGTTCTGCAGTGACGATTATAATTGTGTTCTTATTTTTTTTCCTTATTTTTTCTAGTAACATGAGATTATTTTCAATTTCAGGTATAGTTGAGACCACTATTTTTGCTTTTTCGATTTCTAATTCATCAATAAAGTCTATATCTGAAACATCACCATAAATACAATTAATACCAATAGAATTGAGTTTTTCAACTCTTTCAGGATTAAAATCAATTACAATATACTTTTTTTTAAGGTTTATGAATGACTTCATTATTGAATCTCCAATTCTATTTTCCCCAAATAAAATGTAATCATAGTTTGATTTTTCTGTTTTCTCTTTATTGATTTTCTTTTTTTCAAAAATTGATAAATACTTTGATAATGAAGAATAGATCTTTTCAGAATATAGTATCATATAAGTTGAACCTGCAATTGTTATTAGACCTATTATTGTTACGAATGAAAGGATTTCATTTGTAAGATGGCCCACCTTTACTCCTAAAGCAATAAGTATTAATGAAAATTCACTTATTTGAGCGACAGTAAGTCCAGTCATAAAACTTGTATTTTTGCTATATCCAAATATCCCCATTAGTACCATTACAATAATTGGATTTCCAATTAGTATGAATAAGGAAAAGATTATTGCTGGAACTATAAGGGGAGTAATATCTTGGAATATAAGTTGTGAGCCTAAAAGTATAAAGAAAGAAATAATAAAAAAATCTCTTAAAGATTTAAGTTTAGAGCTTATTTCATAACTATAGGGGGACATTGAAAGCATTATTCCTGCAATTAAAGCTCCCACTTCTATTGAGAATCCAATATATAAGAATAGCGCTGCTAATCCCAACCCCCATGAAATTGCAAAGATAAAAAGAAACTCTTGGGATTTTGCAAAAAATAAACTTAATTTTGGCAGAATAAAGTAACTTATAGGGAATAATATTGCTAGAATAATTATTCCTTTAATTATTGTAAAAAGAATTAGTTCACTAGTGCTTGTCCCATTGGATAATGAAGAAACAACGATTAGAATTATAATTGCAATAAAATCTTGGACTAATAAAAATCCAATTGAAATTTTACCAAAAAGTTTGTTAAGAGCATTTTTATCTGATAATAATTTCATGATTATAATTGTAGAAGAAAAAGTTAATGCAATTGCAATATATAATGAGGTTATAGCAGAAAAACCAAGCCAGACACCAATTAAATATCCAATTAATGAGGTAAATATCACTTGCCCTATTCCAGTTATTAGGGAAATTTTACCCACTTCTCTGATTGTTCTAGGATTCAAATGAATTCCAACTATAAATAATAAAAAAGCTATTCCAAGATGTGAAAATGTTTGCAAAGTTCCAGTTGTGCCTGATAATAAATTTAATATAAATGGACCAATAATAATTCCAGATAAGATGTAACCTATTATTAGTGGTTGTTTTAAGATTCGCATTATAAATGAGACTAGCAATACAATAAACAAAATTATACTTATCTGAAAGAATATATTTTCCATTTTTTTATTATCTGTCTTTTAATAAATTAATGATGCTACTGGCAGTTACCACACCAATAACTTTATTTTGGTTATTTATTATTGGGATATAATTAAATCCTTCTTTAAATATTAATTCGATTACTTTGTTAATTGGGGTGTTTGATTTTGTAGTACTTTTGTGTTTGTTCGTAAGATCTTTAGCTTTTTTATAGATTATGTTATTAATGTAACCCATATTTAGTTTTGTCAAAGGCTCTTTTTTAATTTGTTGTAGGAATAGTTTGATTATATCTCCATCATTTATTTGTCCGATAAACTCTCCTTTTTTGTTTATAATAATACATACATTTATCTCTTCTTTCTTTAATTTTTCAATTATTGTGCGAATATCATCATCCTCATATAATAAAATAGGATTTATCATTGCTTCTTTTGCAGTTAAAAGTTCTAGAAAATCATCTTCCCCCTTTATTAGTTTCATAGTTTTTCAACCTCTTTAACTTTTTAGATTTTACAAGTATATAATACTTTTTAAAAAGTTTTTTTCATTAAGTTCTTTTTTCTTAATTAGTTGTATCTAAACTTATATTGTGTGTTTGTTAGCATTTTTATATTTCTAAGAGTGTTTTATGGAGTTATAAGCATTGTAGGCTTCTTGTAGCTAAAAGGCAAGTTTTAAATAACAATAGAGAAGGTCAGATAGAGATGCCGCCATTTTATGGCACACATGCCGCGATTATGTGACTTCTTATAATGCGTTCGTTTGTTGTTTTATTAGCTTTCTAATATTGTTTTACAACTTTTGTGTTTAATTTGCACTTGAGTTGCTGACATCACACTTTATATTATTAATATTGTTAAACTATTATATAAGTTCATCCCTGATTCTATGACCTCAGTGCATTCTGTTTAAAAACAATAGTACATCATTCGTACATACACAAGAAAAGCAAGTATGATACTAATGCATTATGAAAAATGATTGTTGAGAAGTGATGAGTATGATTATTTTTATTCTAATTTCAATATCGCTTCTAGGTGTTTATTAAATATTTTTTGTTCTATATATCCATGTATTCCTTGTAAGTTGTCTTTGAATTGTTTTGAGTTTATTGTTTCTTTTATTTTTTCTAGTCTATCCTTTAGTAAGTATCTATTTAATACTTCTTTTTTCATCCATTCTATTTTTTCTGCTTTGGGCATTAGCATGAATATATCTCTTATGTCTGTATTTCTACAGCTTATCATTTTCATAACTATTAAAGCATCTATGTTTATTATTCTTAGTTTTAGTTCTTCGTTTATTGTTTTGCCTCTTAATAGCTTTAAACTTGAGTTTTTTATTATCCATTCTGCTTCGAATGTTGCATTTGTTTGTCTGTATAATACTTTATCAAATAATATATCTATGCTTGCTTTGAAATTGTTTTCTAATGTTTTTTCATATCTAAAGAATTTTCCATGATAAGGCAGATCATTGTTTTCTTTAATTGATTCTTTATAATTTAGTTTTAGTAATTCTTTTATTATTTTATCTAATTCTTTTTGTTCTTTTACTACAATATCGCAGTCTATTGAGAATCTAGGTAGAGCATAAGCATTTACTGCGTATCCCCCAATTATTACAAATTCGAATTTTTTTATTGATTTTAATATTTCGAATATTTCTTTTTCTCTAAGCTGTAGTTGATCCATATTTTTTTCTCATGTAATTGTAAGCGTAATCATACATATTGTTATCTTTTGCTATTTTTAATGTGTTCTTTAATTTTTCTACTTTTAATCCATTTATTGTTTCATTTTCTATTTTTGTTACTGGTATTAATATTATATATTCCCCTATTGTTGAACCTTCATTGACATAATTAGGTATATTATATTTATTAAAGAAACTTTTCCAATAACTTAAATCTTTTTTTAATATTTTTATGAAGTATGGTGATTTTTCTATTCCCCTTTGTACATATGAGTAATCTGACCATATTTCAACAGCGGATAAGTTAGTGAATGCATATTGTTTTTCTGATTTTTTTATTATTTCTGGTACTTTAAATTCTAATAAATTTTTGAATATATTGTTTGGTTCTAAGCATTTGTAGGTATTTTTTGTTTCTTTCTTTATCCATCCTGAATTTAATAATAATGAGAATATTTTCTTCTTCATACTATTGCCAACAATCCAGTCTAAATCAGATTGTTTAAACGATTCTATTGAACCATACTTAGAAAAGAATAAAGCATAGGCCCTCAATCCAAATTGGGGTATCTCATTTATCATAGTTACCTATTAGGTAACCTTATTTATATAACTTTCGTTTTCTAAACTTGGTGCTGTTTTATATAAATAAAGAGCTGTTGCTGGAAAGTAGCAAGGACTATTTTATTCTAATTCTTAGTTATTAATAGTATATATTACTAATGATAACATTTAACCACAAAAAGAAAAGATTTATATAGTTATTATTCACTATTAATGAATAATCATTCACTTTAAATGAATATGGCAATAAACAACAAAGATAAAATATTGAATTTTCTTCTTAGAAATACTGAACAGTATAATATTAATCAGATTGCTAAGATCTTAAAATTAAGCGTTGGAAGCGTTCATAAGATATTAAAGAATTTAGAAGAAAGAAATATAGTAAACTTAAAACAATTGGGTAATGCATCATATTACAGTTTAAACTTAAATAATATAGAAACAATAAAATATTGCGAATTAATGCTAATTGAAGAAAAGAATAATTTATTAAATAAAAATAAGACTGCTAAAATATATGTTCAAGATTTAGAAAAGTATAATTCAAAAAGTATAATATTATTTGGTTCTATTTTAAATAAGGAAGATCAAGCAAAAGATGTTGATGTATTATTTATAATAAAAAACAAAGAACAAATTAAAGAAATAAACAGTTTTTGTCTAGAAATCTCTAAGATAAGAACTAAGAAAGTGAATCCTTTAATAATGGAAGAGAAAGATTTAATATTAAATATAAAGAATAAAAATAATGCAATATTAGATATAATAAAGAAAGGAATAATATTAAAAGGAGAAGAAGTATTCATAAAATCAATAAAAAATGCACTCTGAAAACAAATTCGAATGGTGTTTAAGAAAAGGAAAAGAAGGAGGAAGAGGTTTAGTAGAAATTAAACCAAATCTTAAAGAAGCAAATTATCATATTCAAAAAGCATTATATAATCTTAAAGTAACCCAATCAAATATTGACTTGGGATATTCTGATTGGGCTGTATCTTCAGCGTTTTACGCAATGTATCATTCAATACTAGCTGTTTTGTATAAACTTGGATATGAAAGTACTAATCAAGAATGCAGCATAGCAGCAATAGAATATTTAATACTAACAAAGAAAATAAACATAGATTTGAAATATATAAAAATGATAGATCCGAATATAGAAGAAAGTGTAATAAAACTAAGAGAAAGATTCCAGTACGGAACAGAAATAAAAGTAAACAAAGAAGTTCTAACAACAATAATGAATAATGCAAAAGAATTTGTAGAAAAATTTCAAGAACTAATCTAAAATTAGTTTATAAACTTAATGCCGTTTTATATAAATAAAGAGCTGTTGCTGGAAAGTAGCAAGAATAAAATCTTGAATAATAAGTTTTATAACTTAGATGAAATCTAATAGTTTATGCAAAGAAAGAGCTTTTATAAATCAATTATTTTGGGATTACTTGCAGCTTTGAGTTTAGAGTTAGCCTACATGAAAAGTGAAGAAAATAAAATAAAAAGTTCAATAGTTCAAGTAGAAGAGAGAATAAATCTAGAAAAGAAGAAAAAACAGAGAGAGTTTAGCAGAGACGCAGGATCTTTCTTAAAAGGATTATCAGAAGTTCAGGAACTTCAAGAAAGAGAAAGACAAATAGAAAATGATGAAAAGATTATAAGAAAAATATTTGATTATTTTGAAATTCAAAAAAGATTAGTAGAGGGGAGGACTATTAAAAGTGAGGAATTATTTTACGCTTATGAGAACAAGATTTATGATGCTTGTAATGATTTAGTAAGAACTAGTGAAAAGTTTAGAAAACTAACTCGTAATGAGTATAACTCTTTTTTAGATAGATGGAAAGTAATGAGGGGAATAAAAAATGGTGTTTTTGAGGATATTTTTCCGGGTTCTGAAGATAGACAAATGATTGTTTCTGATAAGAAAGGAATGCCAGGTTATACACTTTTTTCAGCAATAGAAGAAGCAAGATACGAGTTAACTGAAAATATAAAATTATTAAGTGATGAAGGTAAAAAAAGAATAAAAAAAGGCTAAATTTAAATGAGTATCAGGAGCAAACTGAAAGAAGATTGAAAGAGCTCCAGG